>NZ_JBSFDA010000026.1:46012-80557 GCF_053593675.1 Streptomyces sp. NPDC002156
GTGCCGCCCCCTGAAAGCGGGCCCGTCTACCGCTCTCGCGTGTTTGGCGCCCCGCGCCGCCCGCGCAGCCTCACGGTTCTGTCGTTTCGGATTCGAGCCGCTCGCGGGTCGTCCTGTCGTACACGCCCGGTTCCTCTGCGTCGATGTTGCGGGTCGTCTGGTAGGCGGTCACCGCGTTTTCGACGTTGTCGTCGTATACGCCGTCGAGGTCGTTGACGTAGAGCGCCAACTGGCGGAGTCGCAGCTGGAGTTCGAGGACCTCGTCGCCCGTGTCGCCGGGGCGTAGGACGGGGGCGGTTTCCTTGTCGTCGTCGCCGGGGTCCGGGGAGATCGTGCCGGTGGCCTGGGCGGTCGTGGGGGCCTGGCTCGGGGTGGCGGACCTGGTCGGGGTCGGGGCGGCGGATGTGAGGGTGGGGGTGGGGGGCAAGGTCTCGCTGGGGGTCGGGGTCGGGGAGGGGGACGCCGACCTCGATGCTGTGGGGCTGCTCGAGGGGGTGGGAGATGCCGCGCTGGTCGTCGCGGCCGGCACGCTCTCCCGTACGTCCTGGGCGGCCGTGTTGTTCCGGGACGGCTTGTCGTACGTGAACATCCCGCCGGCCAGTCCGCCCGCCGCCAGTATCGCGATGACCGCTCCGGCGGCGCCGAGGAGGAGGATCCGGGGGCGGTTGCCCGGCCCTTCAGTCTGCTCGTCGTCCTCGGTGGGGGTGTCCGGGGGCAGCGGTAGTGCCGGCACCGCCGGTATCGCCGCCGTCGCCGCCTCGTCCGCCCAGCCGGGGTCCGGGGGCACCGCCGGCATCGGCATCGTCACGTCCGTCGCCGGGTCGGGCGGTGCTGCGGGGGTCTCCGGGGTCAGTTCCACGTACGGGCGTATGCGCAGGGGATCGAAATCCTCCGCCGCCGCTGCCTCCGCCGTGCGGTTCTCTATGTGGGCGTCGGCCGCGCGTTCGGCGCAGGCGCAGGAGGGCGTGTTGTCGGCTCCCCGGGGCGCGCCGCACTCCGGACACACATGCCCCTTCGGATCGTTCACTGCGCGTCTGTTCCTTCCCCGTACGAACCCCCGTACGAATCCCAGAGATTATCCGGCGCTCCTTCACACCATCTCCCGTAAGCCCCCGGAATCCGGGGTTCCGCCGAATCTCGTGGGGATTCGACAGGCCATAACCGGTCACACCACCCACGATGGGGGTGTAACGAGAGTCACTGGAGGACTTCATGGCCGGGGAAGCGCGCGGTAGGACGGGAGATGTGGCGGACGAAAGGCGGACGGCTCCCGGGCCCGAACACGTGCCCGGGAACGTTCTCGTCTCCATCGGTGCCCTGCTGCTCGGCATGCTGCTCGCCGCCCTCGACCAGACCATCGTGTCGACCGCGCTGCCGACCATCGTCAGCGACCTCGGCGGCATGGACCACCTGTCGTGGGTGGTCACCGCCTATCTGCTCGCCTCCACCGCCGCGACCCCCCTCTGGGGCAAGCTCGGCGACCAGTACGGCCGGAAACGGTTGTTCCAGGCCGCGATCGTGATCTTTCTCATCGGCTCCGCGCTCTGCGGTATGGCGCAGAACATGCCCCAGTTGATCGGATTCCGGGCGCTTCAGGGGCTCGGCGGCGGTGGGCTGATGGTGCTGTCGATGGCGATCGTGGGGGATCTCGTCCCGCCGCGTGAACGCGGGCGCTACCAGGGGCTGTTCGGTGCCGTCTTCGGAGCGACCAGCGTGCTCGGGCCGCTGCTCGGCGGGCTCTTCACCGAACACCTCAGCTGGCGTTGGGTGTTCTACGTCAACCTGCCCGTCGGCGCCGTCGCCCTCGCCGTCATCGCGACCGTCCTGCGCATCCCGCGCCGGTCCGAACGGCATGTCATCGACTACCTCGGCACCCTCCTCATCGCCTCCGTCGCCACCTGTCTGATCCTCGTCACCTCGCTCGGTGCCTCCTGGGGGTGGGGCTCGGCGCGGATCGTCGGTCTGGCGGTGCTGGGGGTCGTTCTCGCCCTTTGCTTCGTTCTCGTCGAGCGGCGGGCCGCCGAGCCCGTCCTTCCGCTCAAGCTGTTCCGGCTGCGCACCTTCACCCTCACCGCCGTCATCAGCTTCATCGTCGGCTTCGCCATGTTCGGCGCGATGACCTATCTGCCGACGTTCCTCCAGGTCGTCCAGGGCGTCTCCCCGACCATGTCCGGCGTGCACATGCTGCCGATGGTGCTCGGGCTGCTCGTCGCCTCCACCGTCTCCGGGCAGATCGTCAGCCGGACGGGCCGCTGGAAGGTGTTCCCCATCGCCGGCACCGGCGTCACCGCCCTCGGCCTCCTCCTGCTCCACCGGCTCGACGAGCACAGCTCCACCGGCGAGATGAGCGCCTACTTCCTCGTCTTCGGCCTGGGCCTCGGCCTGGTCATGCAGGTCCTGGTGCTGATCGTGCAGAACGCGGTCTCGTACGAGGACCTGGGCGTCGCCACCTCCGGCGCCACCTTCTTCCGGTCCATCGGCGCCTCCTTCGGCGTGGCCGTCTTCGGTACGGTCTTCTCCAGTCGGCTCGGCGACAAGCTCACGGACGCCTTCCGGGGCGTACAACTGCCCACCGGGGTCTCGGTGGACGCCCTGGAGGCCGACCCGCGCGGCATCGCCGCCCTCCCCTCGGCCGTGCGCCCGGCCGCCCTGGAGGCGTACGCGTCCGCCATCACCGACGTCTTCCTGTACGCCGCCCCGGTCGCCGTTCTCGGCTTCGTCCTCGCCTGGTTCCTGCGCGAGGACCGGCTGCGCGGCTCGGTGACCGCCCCCGACGTCACCGAGACCCTCGCCAGCAACCCCGTCCAGCGGTCGTCGTACGACGAGGTGTGCCGTGCGCTGTCCGTGCTCGGCACCCGCGAGGGGCGCCGCGAGATCTACCGGACCATCACCGCACGGGCCGGCTACGACCTCTACCCGGCGGCCAGCTGGCTGCTGCTGCGCATCCGGCGGTACGGCTGGGCCGAGCCCTCGGTGCTGGCCGAGCGCAGCTCCGTACCGCTGACCGTGATCATCGAGGCCGCCCGGCAGGTCGAGGAACGGCGGCTCGGTGTGCGCGAGGGCCTCGACATGGTCCTCACCGACGAGGGCCGCGAGGTCGCCGAACGGCTCGCGCAGGCCCGTGAGGAGTCCCTGGCCGAGCTGCTGGGCGACTGGTGGGGACCGGACCGGCCCACCGACCTGGTCCAGCTGGTGAAGCTGCTGAACGAGGAGCTGTGCGGCTCGGACGCGGAACAGCCGCACAACGGCTCGGCGGACAGGCCCGGTTGACGCCCGGCCGAGGCTGTCCAGTTTGGAGAGGGCCTTCGGGGCAACCCGGATTCTGACGAGAAGTCGTCCGACGAGCAATCGGTCGGGACGAGCAATCGGTCGAGGAGATCCGGAAGGCATTCATGTCCACAGGAGTGTTCATCGTTCTGATCGTGATCGTCGTCGTCGCGGCCCTCGCCGTGGGCGCGGTCACCCTGAACCGGCGGGCCGCCGGTACCCACGGCCCACGGAATCTGAAACGGCGCTTCGGGCCCGAGTACGAGCGGGCCGTCTCCCGTCACGACGGGGACACCAAGGCGGCCGACCACGAACTCGAAGAACGCGTCCAACGCCACGGCGACCTGCGGGAACGTCCGCTGGAGCCCGCCGAGCGCGAACGGTTCGCGGCCCGCTGGGCAGCCGCGCAGGAACACTTCGTCGAGTCGCCGCAGCAGGCGGTCGCCGACGCGGACCTGCTCCTCGCCGAGCTGGCCGGCGCCCGTGGCTTCCCCGACGGCGGCCAGTACGAGGACCAGCTCGACGCGCTCTCCGTGCACCACGCCCAGCATGTGCACGGTTACCGGCGCGTGCACAGCGCCGCCCAAGAGAACCAGCCCGACACGGAGGAGATGCGCACGGCCATGATCGAGGCCCGCGCCTTCTTCGACGACCTGGTCGGCCAGCAGGAGCACCCCCGGCCGAAGTCCAAGTCACGACTCAACAAGCTGCAGTTAAAGGGGAGTTGACCCACATGACGGACATCGAGAACCGGGACGTGAAGCGCCCGGACACGCAGACGTCGAAGCCGGACCCGCAGACGGAGAAGCCGGACCTGCGTACGGGTACGGGTACGGGCACCGACAAGACCGACCCGCGCGCGGAGAAGCCGGCCGGCACCCCCGCCGTACCGCCGCCGTCCGCCCCGCCGGCCCCCGCCCGGACCCACGAGGCCCGGCCGTCGTCGGCACAGTCCGCCCAGTCCTCCCAGTCCGCCCGGTCGGCACAGTCCTCCCAGGGGATCGCGCTGCTCGCGCAGGACGAGCGGGACAAGCTCACGCTGCGGCTCCAGCACGCCGTCACCGGGTTCGTGGACGGTCCCCAGGACTCCGTCGAGGAGGCCGACCGCGTACTGGCGGAGGTCACCGAGCGGTTCACGGAGGCCGTGGAGCGCACCCGCCGGACCGTACGCGGGTCCTGGCAGTCCGGTGGCGACACCGGCGACACCGAGAAGCTCCGCCTCGCCCTGCGCGACTACCGGGAACTGGCGGAACGCCTGCTCCACAGCTGAGACGGCCGAGCCCCCGGCTACTTCGCCCGTGCCTCCCGCCACTGCCGTACGACCTCGTCGACGTCGTACGGCTTGAGGCCCAGCGGGGGGCCGGGCGGCGGCTTGAACATCATGTCGCGGATCTTGGCGTTGATCTCCGTCAGGATCCGGCGGACCGCCCCCTCGGAGGGGGCCCTGTGCGCCGCCGCCAGCGCGTCCTCCGCCTCCTTGCGCAGGGCCAGCGTCGGCGGCAGGACCGACAGCCCCTCGCGGGCCATCTTCTGCTTGACCCACCACAGTTCGTCGTACGAGGTGTCAGGACCCTCGGACAGCGGCTTGCCCACTCCGGGAAGCTCCGCGAACTCCCCGCGCGCCTCCGCCTCGCGGATCTGTCTGTCGACCCAGGACTCGAAACTCACACCAGGTGGTTTGCGTTCGGTCATGTGTCCATTGTGCCGGACCTCGCACAACCGGACGATGGGGCGATTTATCATGCGGCGGCGGTACGGCAACATGGCTGCCGTACAGGGACTGTTCAGCAACGACTGTTCCGCGAGGACCGGTCGGGTCACTTCTTGTGACCGTTCAGAAGGAGCGCACGTGCTCGAACTCACCATGGCGACCGTCTCAGGGACGGAAGCCGGCGCCACGGCCGGCATGCTCATGGCCGAGGCGCCCAGCGAACCGGGGGCCATCATGCGGGTGGGCCGGGACAAGGCGGTGTGCCGTCTCGTCACCCCCGACGACTGGCTGTTCGTCTCACGGGTCCACCTGGAGTTCCTGTGCGGCCCCGACAACACCTGGCACCTCTCGTGGCTCCAGGGCTCCCAGTCCGACCCGTCCTCCGAAGTCCGGCTGGTGGTCGGCGAGTACGCCCAGACCGTGCCGTACGGCGGGAGCGTGCCGCTGCCCCGGGGCGGTGCCGGAGAGATCATCGTCCAGGACCGCACCGGGCCGCGCAGCGTCAACGTGGGCTTCTACCACGAGGGTTGAGGCCGGGCGGGGACTCCCGGTTACGCCACGACCCGCGCCAGCGCGAAGCCGTCGTACCCCTTGCTGCCCACCGTCTGGACCGCCGTGCCGCTCAACCTCGGGTGCTCGGCGATGAGTTGGAGGGCGGCGCGGGTGCCGCGCACGCTCGGGTCGGTGGAGTCCGGGTCGGTCACCGCGCCCTCGCGCACCACGTTGTCGACGATGATCAGGCTGCCCGTGGTGGTGAGCCGGACGGCCCACTCGACGTAGTGCGGGTTGTTGACCTTGTCGGCGTCGATGAAGACCAGGTCGAAGGGCTCGGGGTTCTCGTCGGCCAGCTTGGGCAGCGACTCCAGGGCGGGGCCCGTGCGCACCTCGGCGATGGTGTCGAGGCCGGCCCGGGCGAGGTTGCGGCGGGCGACCTCGGCGTGCTTCCCGTCGTACTCCAGGGTGACCAGCCGGCCGTCGGCCGGGAGCGCGCGGCCCAGCCAGATGGTGCTGTAGCCGCCGAGCGTGCCGATCTCCAGGATGTTGCGGGCGCCCTGGATCTGGGCGAGCAGCTGGAGCAGCTTGCCCTGGTTCGGCGCGACGTTGATGTGCGGCAGCCCCTCGGCGTCGCTGTCGCGCAGTGCCGCCTCCAGGGCGTCGTCGGCCGGGGCCAGGAGAGTGGTGAAGTAGTCGTCGACGTCATCCCAGCGCTGGGACTCGCTCATGAGAGCCGTACCTTCCGTTCGGGACCGAGGTGCGAAGTACGAAGTACGAAGTGTGTGCCGAGTTATTTGTAGCCCTCGCGGGCGATCACGTCGGTGATCTGCGCCCCGTCGAGTTCGCTGATCGTCTCGCCCGCACGCGGGTCGCGGGCGTGCAGCGTGTGCAGCAGCGGGCCGTGCGGCGAGCCCAGGTCGACGAGCGTGGCCGAGGCCCCGCGCACCGCCCGTCCCGTGTCCGGCGGGCCGGTCAGGTCGATCCGGTTGTACACCCCCGGCGTCACCCACACCGGCACCGACTCAAGGAACCCCATGAGCTGGACGTGGAAGTGGCCCGCCAGGATCAGCCGTACGTCGCTGCCGCGCACGGCGTCGGCCAGGTCCGCCGGGTTGCCCAGTCCCAGCGCCTTCTGGAGCGCGTTGTCGAGGGCGACCGGCGGATGGTGCAGCACGACCGTCGTGCCGTGCGGTGCCGGGGTGCGCAACAGCTCGCGCAGCCAGGCCAGTTGGGCGGCGCCGAGATACCCGTACACCTTGCCGGGGACGAGCGAGTCGAGCGTGACGATCCGATGGCCGTCGACCATGCTGGCCGCCGCCAACTCGCCCTCGGGGGAGGAGAACCGGGCGTCGGCCCGGTCCTGCCCCGCCGCATCCAGGTGCCCGCTGCCCAGCGCCTTCGCGAAGGCCGTGCGCTCGTCGTGGTTGCCGGTGGTGCAGAACACCGGGATGCCCCGCTCCCGGGCGAACGCGCCCACGAGGTCCCGTACGACCGCGTACTCCTCGGGTGCCCCGCTGTCCGCGAGATCCCCGCTGACGACGACGGCCCCGAGGTCCGTGAGATGCCGTGCGTCGGTCAGCATCCGGTGCAGCGACTCGGTGGTGTCGACGCCGTGCCGGTTGGGTGCGCCGGCGTGGTTGATGTGCGTGTCGGAGAGATGCAGGATCCGCATCCGGTCGACGCTACTCCCGCCCGCATGCGGGGAGCCGGGAATTTCCGGTGAGGCCGGGCGGGGAGCGGTCGGACGGACCATGGTCGTCCTCGGGCGGGTGGTGTCCGATCCGGCCTGAAACCGGGCGGTTTCCCGTCTCTGTGCGATCTGGGTCGTGATCGGGGGAGGGAAGTGAACCCGGGGCCCGCTATCGTCATCCGGACAAAAAGCAGGGGCCTCTCAGGTAAAGAGGGGGTGGCTCGCGTCTCTCATCGGAGCCAGTGCGATTCTCTTGGGATTCGTACAGGATGAGACGCGTGGGACGCATGGTGCCCATGGGGCGTACGGGACGAATGGGCGGGAGGCCTACGGCGCGTGGCAAACGCAGAGCACGGTGGTAGAGCGGGAGGTGCCTTCGGAGTGGGCGCCGCCGGGACGGCGCAGGCACGGCTGAAGGCGGCCCGCGTGGCGCTCTGGCTCTTCGTCGCCGTCCTCGCGGTACGACAGGTGGCCGCCGTCCTCAGTACCCCGAAGACGGACCGGCTGACGGATCTGGAGACGTGGGTCGGGCCAAACGGCGTCCTGCATGTGAACGGCTCGCTCTACGACTCGACGCAGTTCACCGGCACGCCCTTCGGCGGGCTCGTCCTCAAGCCGCTCACCCGGGCCGCCGAGCAGGCCCTCGGCTGGGGCTGGACCTTCGGCTCGCTGCTCCTGGTCGTCGCCCTCGGCGCGGTCGCCGCGCGTGCCCTGCCGAAGCCCGTGAGCCGCCGTACCGCGCTGCTCGCCGCGCCCGTCGCGATCAGCCTGCTCATGCTGTCGCTGCCCGTGCGCAACGCCCTCCACCTCGGCCAGACCAGCATCATCCCCGTCCTGCTGGTCCTGCTCGGCTGCTTCGTCGCCCGTGAGGAACGCGCCGCCGGCGCCCTGATCGGCCTCGCGGCGGCCCTCCAGCCGACCGTGCTGCTGTTCGCGCCGCTGCTGTGGTTCACCGGCCGGCGCCGGGCCGCCGCCTCCGCCGGGATCACCTTCGCCGCCTGCACCGCGCTCGCGTGGGTCACGATGGCGGACGACTCCTACACCTACTGGGTCCACCACATGGGCGGGGCCGGCCTCGGCGGCGCCGCCGACGACCTCGCCAACCAGTCCCTGCACGGCGCGCTGCTGCGGCTGGGCGTCGAGGGCCCGCTCGAGATCACCCTGTTCCTGGTGCTGGGTGCCGGGGTTGCCGTCCTCGGTCTGCGCCGGGCCGTGCGGTACGCGCAGGACGGGCAGTTGCTGCTGGCCGTCGCGATCACCGGGTGCGCCGCCATCGCCGTATCGCCGACCACCTGGCAGCACCAGCTGCTGTGGGTGCTGCTCGCGGTCGTCGGGCGGGTCGGCAAGCGGGCCTCCGACCGCTACATGTGGCCGGTCGCCGTCGTCATCGTGATGACGCTGCCCGCCAAGATGGTCATCCCGAACATGGGCGCGCTGTACCCGGTCCGCGACAACATCGTGCTGCTGGCCGCGATCGCCGCCGCCACCGTCGTACCGTTCCTGTCCCGGACCTCGGAGTACTACCGCAGACCGATCCCCACGGACTACGCGGCGCCGGTACCCGCCCGCTTCAAGCGGGTTCCGCTGCTGCCGTTCATGCGCCGGGTGCTCACCCGCCCGAACCTGCTGCTCGAACTGCTGCTGATCCGGGTCACGTACGCCGCCTACCAGAAGGTCCGGCTCGCCGCGACCGGCGGGACGACCACCGGCGGCCGGACCACCGCCGAAGCCCACGGTCACCAGATCCACGACATCGAGAAGTTCCTGTACATCGACATCGAGCACTGGGTCAACCACGCGGTCGTGAAGGTCGACTGGCTGCGGAACTTCTTCGACTTCTACTACACGTCGTTCCACTTCGTGGTGCCGCTGAGCGTGCTCGGCATCCTGTACTGGCGGCGGCCCGTCGACTACCGGTGGGCCCGCGCGTCCCTCGGGTTCGCGACGCTGCTCGCCCTGGTCGGGTTCTGGCTCTACCCGCTGGCGCCGCCGCGCCTGATGCCGGGCCTCGGCATCATCGACACCGTGCACGGCGTCCAGGACTTCTCCAAGCCGGACTACGGCACGCTCACCGCGCTGACCAACCAGTACGCCGCGATGCCCTCGCTGCACTTCGGGTGGTCGCTGTGGTGCGGGCTCGTCATCGCGATCGTCGCGCCCAAGTGGTGGATGAAGGCGCTGGGCCTGCTGCATCCGTTCTTCACCGTCTCCGCGATCGTCGCCACCGGCAACCACTGGGTGCTGGACGCGGTGGGCGGGGCGGCGGTGGTGCTCGCCGGGTTCGGGCTGTCGTACGTGTTCATGGGGCCGCGCGCCCGTACGGTCGTGGCGGCGGCGGAGAAGGACGACGAACCACAGCTGACCTCGGCGGCGACAAGCCGGAACTGACCGGGTACCGGGTACCCGGTCGGTCACCGGGAGCGAGGCAGCGCCAGCCGTTCCTGGAGCCTGGCGTGGCGGAACTGGTACGCCGGGCCCGTCGCCCGCAGGAGGTTGCGGCGGCGGGCGTCCTCCAGGAACGACATCAGGCGTACGGGGGTGCCCTCGGCGGCGGAGAGCTGTACGGCGGTCATGGCCGTGGCGACTCCCAGGTTGGTCACGGGGCCCGATGCGAGGCCCACCCAGAGACCGGCGCCGAGGCCGAACGCGGCGCTGGTCCAGAAACCGCGCTGCCAGATGGAGACGGGCACGATGAGCAGGGCGACCGAGAGGCCGACCGCCAGACCGAGCAGGAGCCGCAGCCCGATGTGGTGCAGCCACACCTCCCGGGGGCCGACGGACCGGCTGTCCACCACGGGCGGGGCCGTGTGGTCGTGGTCCTGCTTGACATCGTCGAACCAGCGCTTCGCGCCACGGCCGAGGAAGTTCCCGGCGACGAGTTCGATGCCGCGGCCGTAGATCAGGGTCGTGGCGAAGCCGGTCGGAATCGTGGAGAGGAAGCAGAGCCAGGCGGGCAGGCCGGGGTCCATCAGTGGCCCGAACCCGAGGCACAGCCAGATGACGACCGCGGTCACGAGCCACTGGACGACGCCCCTCCGGACGGCCGTACGACCGAATATGTCCCGCCATCCGGCGCTCGGCAACGGCTGCGGATCGCCGCTGCGGAGGCTCAGCAGCCCGCCCGCGCACCCGGCCACGATCGCGGAGGCGGGCCCCATCACGCCCGCCCACACGGGACCCGACAGCCGCAGGGACAGGAAGAAGGTGGCCACGCCGTACAGCAGACCGACGACGGCTCCGACGGCGATCGCCCGGGGGCGGCGGTCCGTCCAGCTGGGGATGTGCCACCAGAGCAGATCCCGCGTGCCCTGCTCGGTGAGGCGGACGGCCAGATGACGCAGGGCCCGGTCGGCCGCCTCGGGGGAGTGCCGGGGGCGCGGCCGTCCCGGCCGGGCGGTGTACGCGGCGATGACGGCGTGGTCGAGGAGATGGTCCTCGACGGCGCGGGGCGTGGGGAAGCGGGCGGGGTCGAGGAGCTCGTCGACCGGGTCGGAGTCGCCGTAGACGTCACGGAGGAGGCTGATGGCGAGGGGACTGGAGAGGGCGCGGGCGACGGCGCTGTCGGGTGCGTCGAGGAGCGCGCGAGTGAGTGCCGCCCAGGCGGGCGGGGGCGGCTCGGGGAGCGGGCCGAGGAGATACGCGGCGGCGTCGGCGGGGCGCACGGGAAGGATCTCCAGCGCCACGGCACCGCTCAGCCGGGCCCGTCTGGAGGCGAGCACAGCCTCCTTCGAGCGGGACACGAGGACGAGGCGGAAGTCGGCGGACTCCAGCGCGCGCACCATGGCCGTACGCAGCTTGCCGCCGACCTCGTCCAGGGCGTCCAGGAACAGCGCGATACGGCCGGACTCCAGCAGTTCGCGCGCGCGGACGCGGCCGCCCCGGCCCCGGAACAGGGTGTACTCGCGGGACAGTCGGCCCGCCGCCCAGTCGGCCGGGCTCTCGGCGGCCGGGTCCCAGCCGTGCAGCGACAGCATCACCGGCACGGGGACGAGGCGACGGAGGTCGGGCGAGGCGGTGTTCGCGCGGTACCGGAGCGCGTCGAGGAGCAGGAGCACGGCGGCGGCCGTCTTGCCGGCCGCGGGCGGGCCGACGAGGAGGAGCCGCCCGGAGGCCAACCCGCCGTAGACGGCGTGCAGTTCGCCCGGACCGCCGCCCTCCCGCAGGCCGTCGCGGGTGGCGGGGACGAGCCCCGGCAGCGGGGCGAAGCGGGCGCGGGCGCCCTCGGCGGTGGCGCCGGTGACCCGGCCGGCCACCTTGCGGTCGCTCACCTGCCAGCGGACGGGCAGCGGGGCGGGTTCGAGGAGCCGGCGGAGTCCGGCCTCCCGCTCCCACTGGCGGCGCACGACCGTGGCCAGTTCGTCGGCCGCCGCATCGAGGGGAGTGGGCGGGGTGACGTCGTAGCGGACGTTCATGGTGTTGCCGGTGCCGACCTGGAGGGCGGTGGGGCCGTGGAAGGTGTTGCCCTTCAACTCCGTGGACTGGACCGGCTTGTCCGGCTTGTCCGGCTGGTCGGGTACTGCGGTCGGTCTGTCCGGGTCGGTGTCGGTCATCCGGTGGGTCCGGTGGATCCGAAGTGGACGTCCTGGTGGTTGTGGTCGCCCACCTGGACCGCCGTGGGGCCGTGGAAGGTGTTGCCGGACACCACACCCCGGCCGGCCTGCTCCGGCGTCGACTCCTCGGCCAGCGCCCGGAGTTCGGCGACCAGGCGTTCGCGCTCGGGCTGCTCAAGACTCTCCAGCAGCGACTCGAACCGCCCCTGCCAGAGGCCGACTTGAAGATCCCGGACCCGCCCGGACTCCTCCTCGTCGGCGGCGTCCAGTACGGCGGCGGTCTGGTCGAGCCGCTCCAGCGCGTCGTTCTCCCGGGCCGGATCCCCACGGCCGATGATCCGGGCGCACCGGTCCCGGAACGCGGTCCACAGGTCCGAACTCGCGCTCTGCACAACCGTCGTGCCCGCTGCGGCGGCCGCCGCGATCATCGCCTCTGCCAGCATCTCCGGTCGCTCCCTTGATCCATACCGATGACGGGACCTTAGTTCACGGTGCCGTGTGGTGGGGGTGGCGTCGCCGCCGCCCGGAGTCGGTACTCGGTGGGCGGTACGCCGTAGGTGGTGCGGAAGGCCCGGCTGAAGTGGGCGGGGCGGGGCAGGCCCCAGCGGGCGGCGATGGTGTGCACGGGCACGGCGCGCAGGGCGGGGTCCGCCAGGTCGCGGCGGGCGCCTTCCAGTCGCCGGGTGCGGATCCAGGCCGCGACGGTCTCACCCTGCGTCTGGTCCTGCGTCTGGTCCTGGAAGAGGCGGTGCAGATAGCTGACGGAGATGTGATGGGCGGCGGCGATCACGGGCGGGGTGAGTTCCGGGTCGTGGAGGTTCTGCCGGATGAACGCCCGTATGCGTACGGTCAGCGTTCTGTCGCGGGTCTCCGGGGGCAGGGTCGCCTCGGTGTCGAGCACATGGGCGAACCAGGCCAGCAGCAGGTCGAGCAGGGCGGTGCCCAGGCGTGGGGCGTCGGACGGGCGGAGGGAGTCGGCCTGCTGGTTCAGGCCGGTGAGGAAGCCTGTCAGTACGGCGCCCACTCCGTCGCGTCCGGACATCCGTCTGCCCAGGAGGTCCCGGACCCGGTCCGGTGACGCGGGCAGCAGCGCTTTGGGGAACTCGACCCCTACCCCTGTGACCATGCGCCGGTCCTGGTCTGCCGGGGGGCGGACGTCGTACGGCTGCGAGGTGTCGATCACGTACAGGTCCTGCGGGCCGTGGGTGTCGGTCCGGCCTGCGTGGTCGACTCCCAGGCCGCCGCCGAGCACCAGGGAGAGGTGGTACAGCTCCGGGTCGGACCGTCGCACCATCCGGGCGTCGCGCTGGAACCGGGTCGGTCGGAACGAGGCCGGCCACACTGTCACCGGGCCCAGCTCCAGCAGGCGCTGTTCCGCCCAGAAGTCGGTGGTGTACTCGCTGCTCATGTCGCTGGGGGCGTGGGTTCGGCCGACCAGCTCCCGCCAGTAGTCGAAGCGGTGCTCCGCCGGTACGTCGTCGCTGCGGAACACTGTTCCGATCATCGTGCGTCACCCCGGTCCCGGTCTGCCTTGCTGGCTTGAACTGGTCTGTCCGAGAGCGTAATTGAGACTGGGGAGTCCTTGTTGGGTGCGGGCCGGTGGGGGCTGGTCGCGCAGTTCCCCGCGCCCCTGGAGGCGCTCCGCGCCCCTCACATGTGAGCCCTGACCAATATGCGCAGGCAGGCGATCGGGTCGTCTCGTACTGGGCGGCGGGTTACCGCTGCCCCCATTGCGCTTGCCCGGCGTAGGCGCTGGGCGTGCAGGAGGATCACGAAGCGGGTCAACGGGCGTTGTTCCTCCGGGAGTTCGGCGATGATCCTCGTCGCCTCGCGCAGTGTCGCGTGGGCCGTGGATGCTGTGGCCGAGAGGAGCGAGCGGACTCCCGGGAGGTTCCTGCCCTGTTCCAGGTCCTGTCGGGTGACGCCGTGTTTTTCCAGGTCGTCCGTCGGGAGGTAGAGGCGGCCGTCGCGGAGGTCCTCGGCCAGGTCTGTGAGGAAGTCGGTGCGCTGGCAGGCGTCTGCCAGGAGGCGGCAGCTTTCCGCGTACGCCTGGCTGCCGCCGCCCGGCATCGACAGGCCCGAGGTGATCATCAGGAACGGCCAGGTGAGCGTTTCTATGTACGCCTGGTAGTCGTCCTCGGTCGTGAAACCGGCGAAGTCCAGGTCGATCTGGGCGCCGACCAGGTACGAGTCCACCCAGGAGCGCGGGAGTTCGCGTTTCTCGGCGGTGTGGAGGAAGGCCCGGAGGAGAGGGTGGCTTGCCCTGCCCGTGTCCAGGGCCGTGCGCACCTGCTCGGCCCAGCCCGCGTAGCGGCGCGTGCGCTCCGGCACCGTGCCCTTGTCGCACAGGTCGTCCGTGAACGACGCGAACGCGTATCCGGCGAGGATGTGGGGCTGGAGACGGTCCGGGATCAGCAGCCGTACCGCGAGATGGCCGGCTGGTTCCCGGCTCAGCATGAACTGCTTGGCCTTCAGGTAGGCGGCGCGGTCACTGCCGCTGGTCACTCCCGCCGCGTCCAGACAACGTTGCCAGGATCGCACCGGCACGCCTCACCGTCGTAGTTGCAATTGCAGGTGAAGTGTACGGGGGATGGTGGCCGGAGGCAGGGGCGGGGCGTAGGGGTCAGCCCCTGCCTCACGTCGGACGGGCCGGCGGCGCCGGGAGGCCGCCGGCCCGAGTCTGGCGGGGTGGGGCTCAGCCGGCGCTCACCTGGAGTTCCTTGATGCCGTTGATCCACGCCGAGCGCAGCCGGCGCGGGTCTCCCACCAGGGTGAGGCCCGGCATCGCGTCGGCGAGCGCGTTGAAGATCAGGTCGATCTCCAGTGCGGCCAGGGACTTGCCGAGGCAGAAGTGCGGGCCTCCGCCGCCGAAGCCGAGGTGCGGATTGGGGTCGCGGGTGATGTCGAAGACGTCCGGGGAGTCGAAGACCTCGGGGTCGCGGTTGGCGGAGGAGTAGAACAGGCCGACCCGGTCGCCCTCCTTGATCTTCTGGCCGCCCAACTCCGTGTCCTGGGTGGCCGTTCGCTGGAAGGAGACGATGGGGCTCGCCCAGCGGACGATCTCCTCGGCGGTGGTGGACGGGCGTTCGCGTTTGTACAGGTCCCACTGGTCGGGGTGGGTGAGGAAGGCGTGCATCCCGTGGGTGATCGCGTTGCGGGTCGTCTCGTTGCCCGCCACGGCCAGCATCAGGACGAAGAAGCCGAACTCGTCCGAGGCGAGGTTGCCCTCGTTCTCGGCGGCCACCAGCGTGGTGACGATGTCCTTCGCCGGGCACTGCTTGCGATCGGCGGACATGTTCATGGCGTACGCGATGAGTTCCATGGCCGACTCCTGGCCGACCTCCTCGGTGATCGCGTACTCCGGATCGTCGTACGAGATCATCTTGTTGGACCACTCGAAGATCCTGAGCCGGTCCTCCTGCGGGATGCCGATCAGTTCGGCGATGGCCTGGAGGGGCAGTTCGCAGGCGACCTCGGTGACGAAGTCGAAGGGGCCGGTGCGGGCGGCGGCGTTCGCGGCGATGGCGAGCGCGCGGTTGCGCAGGTTGTCCTCCAGCGCGCGGATCGCGCGCGGGGTGAAGCCGCGCTGCACGATCTGGCGGACGCGGGTGTGCTCGGGCGGGTCCATGTTGAGCAGGATCAGCCGCTGGGCGTCGATCGCGTCCCGCTCGATGTGCTCGTTGAAGCGGATGATCGCCGTGTTGGTGGTGGACGAGAACAACTCCGGGTGTGTGGACACGTACTTGACGTCCGCGTGCCGGGTCACCGCCCAGTAGCCCTCGTCGGCGAAGCCCGCGACACCGGGGTGCTGGGGCACCCAGTGGACCGGTTCGGTGGCGCGCAGCTCGGCGAACTCCGGGAGGGGCACGCGGTGTTGGAGCACATCGGGGTCGGTGAAGTCGAACCCTGCGGGCAGCGCGGGGCAGTGCGCCATCGGAAAACTCCCGTCATCCGAACGGTATCTGACGGCATCTGACGGTCCATCAGGAATATGGTGCCGTGAAGGTAGTAACGGGTTCTACAAGAGGCAAGGGGCACGACGACCCCAATTCCGGGCGCCGCTTGTGGTATCGGGCGCTGCAAGGGGGTTGCGGTGTCGGACGGCCCGTCAGCAGACTGCAAGCAGAACTAGAACGCGTACTAGTTCTGCGTGGCGGGTGGCCGGGACGCCCGCGCCGCGCGGGTGACCTGAGGAGAGGAACTCCCCATCATGGCCGCGGAACCCGTGATCGTCGAAGCCGTGCGCACCCCCATCGGCAGGCGCGGCGGCGCGCTCGCCAACCTGCACCCCGCCTATCTGCTGGGCGAGACCTACCGCGAGATCCTGGGCCGCACCGGCATCCCCGCCGACTGCGTCGAACAGATCGTCGGCGGCGCGGTCACCCAGGCCGGCGAACAGTCCGCCAACCCCACCCGCACGGCCTGGCTGACCATGGGCCTGCCGTACGAGACGGCCGCGACGACGGTCAACGCCCAGTGCGGCTCCTCCCAGCAGGCCTCGCACATGGTCGCCAACATGATCTCGGCGGGTGTCATCGACGTCGGCATCAGCTGCGGGGTCGAGGCCATGTCGCGGGTGCCGCTGGGGTCCGCCTCCAAGCACGGTCCGGGCAAGCCCTTCCCCGACGAGTGGAACGTGGATCTGCCCAACCAGTTCGAGGCGGCCGAGCGGATCGCCCGGCGGCGGGGGCTGACCCGGGAGAACGTGGACGGGCTGGGGCTTCTCTCGCAGGAGCGGGCGGCCGTCGCGTGGGCCGAGGAGCGGTTCAAGCGGGAGACCTTCGCCGTCCAGGTGCCCACCACGGAGGAGGAGCAGGGCGCCGGACAGGGCATGTGGCGGCTCGTCGACCGCGACGAGGGGCTGCGGGACACCTCGGCTGAGGCGCTGGCCCGGCTCAAGCCGATCATGCCGACCGCCGTGCACACGGCGGGCAACTCCTCCCAGATCAGCGACGGTTCGGCCGCGCTGCTGTGGGCGTCGAAGCGGATGGCCCGGGCGCTGAAGCTGCGGCCGAGGGCACGGATCGTGGCCCAGGCGCTGGTGGGCGCCGACCCGCACTTCCATCTGGACGGTCCCATCGACGCCACGCGCGCGGTGCTCGGCAAGGCGGGCATGACCCTGAAGGACATCGACCTGATCGAGATCAATGAGGCGTTCGCCTCGGTCGTACTGAGCTGGACGCAGGTCTTCGGACAGGACCTGGACAAGGTGAACGTGAACGGCGGGGCCATCGCCCTCGGGCATCCGGTCGGGGCGACCGGCGCCCGGCTGATCGCCACGGCGCTCCATGAACTGGAGCGCACGGACAAGGAGTTCGCCCTGATCACCATGTGTGCGGGCGGGGCGCTCGCCACGGGGACGATCATCCAGCGGCTCTGAGAATCTGCGAGAGCCTGAGAGAGAAGGTCACCCTAAGAAGTAGGGATCACCCGCAGAGGGGGGTGTCCTGACGTTTTTCCTGTGCCCTGCGCATCCATTGGATTACCGTGCGTGAGACTCCATGGGTGCCGCAGGGAAGGGCGCGATGTCACAGCGACCACAGCGACGTACGGTGACGAGTCGCAGTCAGGAGCCACGGGCCCGGTTCGCCGAGGAGCTGAAGGCGCTGCGGGAGAAGCGCGGGGACAGTCTGCGGCAGCTGGGCGACAAGGTGGGGTGGGACTTCTCGCTCTTCGGGAAGATGGAGCACGGCCACACGCTGGGCAGCGCGGACGTGGTGCTGGCGCTGGACCAGTACTTCGGCGCTGACGGGTTCCTGGTGGCGCTGTGGGAGCTGGCGCTCGGCGACAAGTCCGAGTTCAAGGAGCAGTACCGCGAGTACATGCAGCTGGAGTCCGAGGCGGTGAGCCTGTGGCACTTCGGCGTCACCAGGATTCCGGGCATGCTCCAGACCCGTGGCTACGCGACCGAAGTACTCGCGGCGGGCGACATCAGGGGTGCGGAACTCGTCCAGCAGGTCGAGGCGAGGCTCGGCCGGGCCGAGCTGCTGACCGGGGAGGGCGGGGGCCCGCACTTCCGCACCATTCTGTACGAGGCCGTCCTGCGCGTGGCGCTGCGTGAACGGGGCGCGTGGCGCGAGCAGTTGGAGTATCTGCTGAAGGTCTCCGAGCTGCCCTACGTCACGATCCAGGTGCTCCCGTTCAGTGCGGGGCCGTGCAGTCTGGACAGCACCGACGTGATGTTCATGAAGCTGCCGGACGGCCGTACGGTCGCCTACGTGGAGACCGCCCACTGGGGCGAACTCGTCCAGGAACACGCCCCGGTTGAACGGCTGCAGCACGCATACGATGCGCTGCGCGACCTGGCTCTGTCCCCTGCCGGGTCGCGCACGTACATCGGGCAGCTGCTGGAGGAAGTACCGTGCGTTCCATCGACCTGAAGGCCGCGACGTGGCGCAGGAGCAGCTACAGCAACTCCGAGGGCGGCCAGTGTCTCGAAGTCGCCGACGACCTGCCCGTCGTACCGGTCCGTGACTCCAAGAAGCCGGACATTCCCGCCCTGATATTCCGCGCCCCGGCCTGGGCCTCCTTCGTGGCCGCCGTTCGAACCTGATCGAAACCCTGTGCGTACGCACAGGCTGGGCTAGCCTCGTTCTGCCAGCTGGGAAGCTGGGCGAACTGGCTTACGCAGCACATTACTTCGGGGGTTCCGTGACGGACGAAGCTGCCGCACTGCGGCAGACCGGCGCCGCGCCGCTGCGTCCCGCCGACCCCGAACGCGTCGGCCCCTACGTCCCGTTGGCCCTGCTCGGCAGCGGTGGCATGGGACGCGTCTATCTCGCCCGCCCCTCGGACAACGGCCCCGGCCTCTTCGCCGTCAAGGTGATCCGCCCCGAGTACGCCGAGGACCCCACCTTCCGGCGCCGCTTCGAACAGGAGGCCCTGGTCCACGGCCGGGTCCGTACACCGCGTGCGCCGAGGCTGTGCGGTACGGGGTTCCAGGACGAGCTGCTGTGGATGGCCACGGAGTATCTCCCCGCGCTCGATCTGGCGGACGCCGTCCGGGAGGGCGGCGCCCTGGAGCCGGGCGCCGTCTGGCGGCTGGTCGCGGAGCTGGGGCAGGCGCTCGCCGACCTCGCCGCCACGGGGATCGTGCACCGGGACCTGAAGCCGTCCAACGTGCTGCTGTCCCTCGGCGGCGCCCATGTCATCGACTTCGGCATCTCCAAGGCGGCCGACGCGAGTTCGATCACCGGCACCGGCAACCGGGTCGGCACGCCCGCCTACATGTCCCCGGAGTATCTGCGCACCGGCCACTGCGACGCCGCCTCCGACGTGTTCTCGCTCGCCGGAACACTGATCTACGCGGCGGCCGGCCGGGCCCCCTTCGGCGACGGCACCGGCGTCGACGTGATGCACCGGGTCGCCTTCGAGGAGCCCGCCGCCGAGGTGATCGGCGCGATCACGGCAGCCGACCCGGCCCTCGGCGCCCTGCTGTCGGCCTGCCTCGCCAAGGACCCCGGGCAACGGCCGACGCCTGCGGCGCTGATCGAGGCGGCTGCGTCCGCCCGAAGGGCGACCCCCGGAACCCCGGCAGCAGAGCAGGCAGGCGGGGCCGGCCGGCATGGACCTCGCGAGGAGGACCCGGGCGGGCGTGCCGATGGGGCGGTGGGTGCGGGCGGGCGTGCTGGTGGGTTGGCGGATTCGGGCGGGCGTGCCGGTGGATCGGCGGACTCGGGCCGGCGTGCTGGTGCGCAGGCGGACCCGGGCGGGCGTGCTGGTGCGCAGGCGGACCCGAGCGGGGGTACCGGTGGGTCGGTGAGGGCGGGCGGACCTGCCGGTGTGCCGCCGGGTTCGGGCGGGCGTGCCGGTGGGTCGGCGGATTCGGGTGGACGTGCCGGTGCGTCGGCAGGGGCACGTGAGCGTGCCGGTTCCTCCGTCGCCGCGTCCACGTGGCCGGAGCCCCTCCACGCCAGGGTGCTGGAGCGGCAGCGGGCGTACGACGTGCTGTATCGCGTCCCCGTCGCACGGGCGGCGGGGCTGCGGTCCCGGGGCCACCGTCCGAACCCGAACCCGGCGCTGCCGGTTCCGGTTCCGGCAGGGGGTGCGGCCGCAGTCCTCCCCGCGAGCCCGGCGGAGCCGGTCGGAGTGGCCTCCGCCGAGACGTCCCCGGGGCAGCGGTGGCCGGCGGGACTGGTCGGCTGGGTTCGCAGAAGACCCGTACAGGCCGGGGCGGTTGCCCTCGCCCTGTGTGCCCTGGCCGCACTGGCCGTCGTACTCGCCCGCCCGGAGGACCGTACGGCCGCCGCGCCCCCGGGGACCGTCGCGACGGCGTCCGCCGGCACCGCGGTCGAAGCCGGGGCCTCCTCGCCGACGCGGGAGAGCCCGGACGGGAAGTCGGTCCCGACCACGTCCGGCAGCGGCACCGAGACCGCCGACGGGCCGGCCGTACCCTCACAGATCTCCGGCGCCACCGACGACGACGGCGAGGATGCCCCCACGGAGCCCGGCGTCCCCACGGCCACGGCCACCGGCTCCGCCACCGACGGCGGAACGGACAGCGGCACCGGTGCCACGCCCACCGCCACTCCGTCTCCGGTCGTCTCCTCGACCGAACCCGCCACGGCACCCTGGGTCACCGAGTGCACGTACTACGCGGGCAAGGCCCGCACGGCCCTCGGAGACTCGGGGAAACGCGTCAAGCAGGTCCAGTGCATCCTGCTGAAGCGCGGGTACGACATCGGCGGCACTGGTGTGGACGGGGTGTTCGGGGCGGGGCTGGAGGCCGCCGTGAGCAGCTTCCAGAGCGACAAGGGCCTGGCCGCCGACGGCATCGTGAGGCGGGCGACCTGGCCGGTGCTGCGGGCGACGAAGTGACTCCGCCCCGGTGACAGGGCGGAGTCACGAGACCTGACGGAGCGTCAGCAGGTCGACCTGTACACGTACTTGCTCACGTTCGCGTCGCCCAGGTTGTCCGCCGTGATCGACACGAACGACGTGCCGATCGTCTTCGTCACCTTCTTGCCCTGGACCGCGTTCACGGCCTCCCGTACCGCCTGGGCGCCGATCTCCTCGGCCTTCTGGGCGATCAGCGCCTGGACCGTGCCCTTCTTCAGCTGCTCGACCTGCGCGGGGCCCGCGTCGAAGCCGACGACCTTGACCTTGCCGACCTTTCCGGCGTCCTTGATGGCGTTGTTGGCGCCGTCGCTGGCCGGGGTGCTGATCGAGAAGATGCCCGCCAGGTCGGGGTCCTTGGAGAGGGAGGCCGCGGTGAGGCGGGCCGCCTCGACGACTCCGCCGCTGGGTGTCGAGGGCTGGACGCCCACGAACGTGATGTCCGGGTACTTCTTGATCTCGGTCTCGAAGCCCTTGATCCGCTGGTCGGCCGTGGTGACACCCGGGGTGCCGCCGATGATGACGACCTTGCCCTTCTCGCCGACGAGCTCGGCCAGGGTGCGGGCCGCCTCGGCGCCGCCCTCCTCGTTGTTGGAGGACACGGCGGACGAGATGAAGCTCGTGTCGTCGAGGCCCGTGTCGGCCGTCACGATCTTGATGCCGGCCTCGTTGGCCTGCTTCAGCGGCGTACCCAGCGCCTTCGAGTCGGTCGGCGCGATGACGATGGCGTTCGGCTTCTTGGCGACCGTGCTGGTGAGGATCGGGGTCTGTGTCGCCGGGTCGAAGGTCGTCGCGCCCTGGACGTCCACCGTCGCGCCGAGCTTCTTGCCCTCGGCCTTCGCCCCGCAACCCAGCGTGTTGTAGAAGGAGTCGGACGCGGTGCCGAGGATGACGGTCACCTTGGGATCGGCGGTCGAGGAGGAGTCGCCGGACCCGCAGGCGGTGACGCCGAGGAGGAGGACGCTCGCGAGGGCGGCGCCTCTGAGGGGGAGATGGGCGGTCTTCATGGTGCAACTCCATTGGTGCGACGGGGCGTTGAGCGGAGACCAGCAAGGGGGACCAGCAATGGGGGGGCTTAACGGAGCGTGCGGCGGCGCCGGTTGACGTGGTCGACGTACACGACCCCCGCCAACACCGCGCCGACCGCCACCTGCTGCCAGAACGGCTGGAGGCCGATGATGACCAGGCCGTTGCTCAGCACGGCCGGGATGAGGGAGCCGAAGGCGGTGCCGAGGACGCTGCCCACCCCGCCGAAGAGGCTGGTGCCGCCGAGCACGGTGGCGACGATCGCCTGGAGGTTGTCGCCGGTGTGGCCGCCGACGGTCGTGGTGGAGAAGCGGGCCAGGTTGACGTACGCGGCGATTCCGGCGAGGAGTCCGCAGAGCGCGTACACCTTGATGAGGTGGCGGTCGACGGCCACTCCGGCGCGACGGGCGGCCTCGACGTTGGAGCCGATCGTGCGGGTGTAGGTGCCGAAGCGGGTCAGGCCCAGGACGATCGCGCCGGCGATGGTGAGGCCGATGGCCAGCCACACCGTGTACGGGATGCCCAGGAAGCGGCCGAAGCCGAGACCGCTGACCAGGGAGTCGGGGACGCCGCGCAGATCCAGGCCGTTGGTCAGCACCAGGGCGCCGCCGCCCGCCGCCGAGAGGGTCGCCAACGTGGCGATCAGCGGCGGGAGTTTGGCCTTCGTGACCAGGAGGCCGTTGAGAACTCCCCAGGCCAGGCCCGTTGCCATCGTTGTCACCAGGCCGGCCAGCAGGGTCAGCGGGCCGCCGCCGCCCAGTGCCGACATCACCTTCACGCCCACGACCCCGGAGAAGATCAGCACCGAGCCGACCGACAGGTCGATGCCCCCGGTGGTCATCACGAACGTCATCCCGATGGCCAGGACGCAGTAGGAGGCGGCCTCGATGGCGACGCTGCGCAGGTTGTACGCGGTGAGGAAGTTGTCGGGGTAGGCCGCGCCGAACACCGCCAGCAGGATCAGCAGGACGACCAGCGCCAGGCTCCGGGTGCCCTTCATGTTGCGCCAGGCGGCGGCGACGGCCACCGAGCGCAGGGGACGGGCGGAGCCCTCGTCCGGTCCGGCGGACTTCACCTCGGTGGTGGGGGTCGTCATGACTGGTCCTCGCTGTCTGCCGGGTCGAGGGCGGGATCGGAGGCGTCCTCGAAGGTGAGAGCGCCCGTCATGGCGCCGAGCACGTTCTCGCTGGTCGCCGTCGCGCCCGACAGCCGGGCCACCCGCTGCCCGAGCCGCAGCACCTCGATACGGTCCGCGTACTCGAAGACGAACGGCAGGTTGTGGCTGATCAGGACCACCGCCACCCCCGAGGCCCGGACCCGCTGGATCAGCTGCCCGACCCGTTCCGTCTGTACGACGCCCAGTGCGGCCGTCGGCTCGTCCATCAGCAGCACCCGGTCCGCCCAGTTGACCGCCCGGCCGACCGCGATGCCCTGGCGCTGGCCGCCGGACATCGTGACGACCTGCGCGGCGGTGTCCTGGATGCCGACCCCGAGCGAGCCGAACGCCTCGTCGGCCTTGGCCCGCATGGCCTTCCGGTCCAGGAAGCCGAGCTTCCCGAGCAGGCCGGGGCGCATGATCTCGCGGCCGAGGAAGAGGTTCTCGGCGGGATCCAGGTCGGGGGCGAGCGCCAGATCCTGGTAGACGGTCTCGATGCCCAGGCGGCGGGCGGCGATCGGGTCCGGGATGGTGACGGGCCTGCCGTCGACCCGTATCTCGCCCGCGTCGGGCTGGATCACCCCGGAGATGACCTTGATGGTGGTGCTCTTGCCGGCGCCGTTGTCACCGACCAGCGCGACCACCTCGCCCGGGTAGACGGTGAGCGCGGCTCCGCGCAGCGCCTGCACCTGGCCGTAGTTCTTGACGATGCCGGACAGTTCGAGGACCGGGGTGGCGAGGGCGGTGGCCCCGTGCGGGGTCGGGCCGGCCGGAGCCGGACCGGCGGGAGTGGGGATGCTCATGGCTTCTGCTCTCCGCTTCCACGGGGGATCAGTACGGTGCCGAGCTGGACCCGGCGGGGTGGTCCGCTCTGGCCCGCGATCCGGGCCAGCAGCAGTCGGGTGGCCTCGCGGCCCATCTCGTCGGCGTCCCCGGACACGACGGTCACCGGGGTGGGCAGCAGATCGGCGAACGGGAAGTCGTCGAAGCCGACCAGGGCCGTGTCCTGCCCCGGGCCCATGGCGCGCAGGGCGCCGTGCGTAAGGAAGTTGGTGGTGGTGAACAGGGCCGTGGGGCGCCGGTCCGGGGGCAGTGCGAGGAGTTCGGCGGCGGCCTGCTCGGCCTCCTCCCGGGTGCCGTGCTCAAGGCGGGCGACCAGGGCCTCGTCGACCTCGCCGAAGGCGGCGCGCATGGCGTCCAGATAGCCGTCGAGCCGGCGCCCGGTGGTGTAGTGGCTGGCGGCCACGACGACGCCGATGCGCCGGTGACCGGCGGCGATCAGATGCTCGGTGGCCTTACGGGCGCCCCCGTGGTTGTCCAGCAGCACGGTGTCCGCGTCCAGGCCCAGCGCGGGCCGGTCCACGAAGACGACCGGGGTGCCCTGGGCGACCTCGCGGCCGAGATAGCCGTAGTCCATGGCGCCCGGCACGATCAGCAGCCCGGCGACGCGCTGCCCGAGCAGGTCGTCGATGCCCCGGCGCTCGGCCTCGGGGTCCTCGTCGGAGCTGGCCAGCACGACGTTGTGGCCGTGGGCGCGGGCCACGCCCATGACACCGTTCGCGATCGAACCGTAGAACGGGTTGGTCAGATCGCCGACCAGCAGCGCGAGCGTGGTGCTGCGCTGGCCGGGGCGCAGACTCCGGGCGAGGTCGTTACGGCGGTAACCGGTCTCGTCTATGGCAGCGCGCACCCGCTCCGCGATCGCGGGGGAGACCGTCTCGTCACCGTTGACGAACCGGGAGACGGTCTTGATCGACACCCCGGCGAGGGCGGCGACCTCCCGCATGGTGGGCGTTCGCATGTCCGGCATCACTCCGAAAAAGGTCACTGCGCGTCGTTGCGTGCCGCACAGCAAACCTCCGTGAAACAACGTTGTCAATGGAATGGAACAGGGATTTTGCACGTATTGCGCGATCCGGTGGTCAGTACGTAGGGTCCGACAACGTTGTTCGGAAACAACGTTGTCTCAGCGCACCGGAGGATGATCATGAGGCCCGTCGACGAGCTGCCGGAAGGCCTCCGCGCCCTGAGCGCCGACGTCCACCGCGAGCTGCGCGCCCTCGACCCGCGCGCCGCCGACCGCTTCACCGGGCTGCTCACCGGCACCTGGGGCCGGGCCATGCGCCCGCAGCCCGACGGCGAGGTCTTCGTCCTCACCGGCGACATCCCCGCGATGTGGCTGCGCGACAGCACCGCCCAGGTCCGCCCCTACCTCCTCGCTGCCGACGACCCGGCCGTCGCCGCCGCGCTCACCGGCGTCCTGCGCCGCCAGCTGCGGTACGTCCTCGCCGACCCGTACGCCAACGCCTTCAACGCCGAACCCGACGGCGCCGGCGCCGGTTACGTCGACGATCCGGTCCCCGCCCCGCTGGTCTGGGAGCAGAAGTACGAGATCGACTCGCTCTGCGCCCCGCTCCACCTGGCGTACGGCATCTGGCGGGCCACCGGCAGCCTCGGCCACCTCACCGCCGACGACCGCTTCGTCCGCGCCGCCCGCCGGATCATCGCCCTGTGGCGGGTCGAGCAGGACCACGAGAACAGTTCGCCGTACGAGTTCCGGCGCGAGGGCGACTGGGAGTACGACACGCTGGCCCGCGACGGCCGGGGCGCGCCGACCGCGCCCACCGGGATGACCTGGTCCGGCTTCCGCCCCAGCGACGACCGCTGCCAGTACGGCTATCTGGTCCCGTCCAACGCCATGGCGGCCGCCGCGCTGAGCGGCCTCGCCGAACTGGCGACCGCGATCGGGGACCTCGACCTCGCCGCCGACGCCACGGCCCTCTCGGGCGAGATCGCCACCGGGGTGCGTACGCACGGGGTGACCGCGGGGGCAGACCCTTCGGTGTACGCGTACGAAGTCGACGGTCTCGGCGGGCAGTTGCTGATGGACGACGCCAACATCCCGAGCCTGCTCTCGCTGCCCTACCTCGGCTGGTGCGACCCGGGCGACCAGCTCTACCTGCGCACCCGCGAGTTCGTCCTCAGCGACGCCAACCCCTTCCACTACACGGGCGGTTCGGCCTCAGGGATCGGCAGCCCGCACACCCCGCCCGGCCACGTCTGGCCGCTCTCCCTCACCATGCAGGCCCTGACCAGCGACGACGAGGCCGAACGGGTCCGCCTCGCCGAGCTGCTGCTGCGCACCGACGCGGGCACCGGCTCCATGCACGAGAGCTTCCACGTCGACGACCCCGCGACCTTCACCCGCCCCTGGTTCGGCTGGGGCGACGCCCTCTTCGCCGAGCTGCTCCTCGACCTCACCGGACGCTCGACCGCGCGTCTGCACCCCCGGCTGCCCGTGACCGAACGGCCCGCACGGTAAGGCCACTTACGGTCGCTCAGGGCCCTGCCCGCGCACACGCTCGCTACGATCGCGGGCGTGTGCGCAAACATTGTGGTTGCCGAAGACGACGCGAAACAGGCCGAACTGGTGCGCCGCTATCTGGAGCACGAGGGTCACACCGTCACGGTCGTCGAGGACGGCCGGACCGCTCTCGACACGGTCCGGCACCAGGAACCCGACCTGGTCGTCCTCGACGTGATGATGCCCAGAGCCGACGGCCTCGACGTCGTACGCATCCTGCGTGCCGAACGCCGCGAGGTGCCGGTGCTGATGCTGACGGCCCGCAGCACCGAGGACGATCTGCTGCTCGGCCTCGACCTCGGCGCCGACGACTACATGACCAAGCCGTTCAGCCCGCGCGAACTGACGGCCCGCGTACGGACGTTGCTGCGCCGCAACCGACGCGGCACCGACCCGGCCACCGAACCCGCGCCTGCCCCCGAGCCCGAAGCGGCCCCGGACGAGAAGGTGTTGGCGGTCGGCGTGCTCAGGGTCGATCCGGCGCGGCACGAGGTCTCGGTCGGGGGTACGGCGGTCGAGTGCACGCCCGGTGAGTTCCGTATCCTCGCGGCGATGGCGGCTGAGCCCGGCCGGGTCTTCACCAGGGCGCGGCTCCTGGAGGAACTGCACGGCTTCGACAAGTACATCAGCGGCCGGACCGTCGACGTGCACATCATGAACCTGCGCAAGAAGATCGAGCGTGCCCCGCGCCGGCCGTCCCGCATCATCACGGTCTTCGGCGTCGGCTACAAACTGACGGACCCCGCGAAGAGCGTGCGCCATGCGTCCTCCTGAGAAGAGGGACCCGGCGGGTGCGAAGGGCCGGCTGCCGCTGCGAAAGAGCCTGGCCGGGCGGCTGTTGTTCGTGACCGCGCTGGTCGCCTCGTGTTCGGTCGCCGCCACCGCCTGGCTCGCCGTGCAGACGACCTCCGTCGCGATCCGCCAGGAGCAGGGGCAGAACCTCAAGTCCGACGCGAAGATCTACGACACCCTCCTCGGCTACGCGGCCACCCATCCCGGCTGGGAGGGCGTCGACGCGACCGTGCGCGAACTGGCCCGGCAGTCCGGGCGCCGGATCGTGCTCACCGCCGAGGACCGGCGCCCCTTCACCGACTCCGCGAACTCGGGCTCCAGGGAGGGCGGTTCGGCGGCGGCCTCGCTCGCCTCGCAGCCCTCGGCGGTCGTCGACCCGCTGTCCGTCGACACCGTGCTGGTGCCCGACGCCGCCGAGACCGGCGCGGACCGTGTCGATCCACGCGCTGTGGGGCCCTTCAGGCTGCCCGCGAAGGAACGTTCCGCTCTGCGGAAGGCATCCCAGGGAAGGGTGGCGTGCCTCAGCCAGCTGGGGATCGCCGCGGACATCGTCGAGAGCCCCGGCGGACGGCCCCGCGTCCAGTTCGTCAGCAACGAGACCGACAACGCGGCTGAGGACGAGATCGCCCGCTCCATGGAAGCGAAGTGTCTGGACTCCTACCCCGTGTCCCCCACCCCGACCGAGCGGAAGGCCCTGCGCGCCCTCAACCAGTTCGCCGACTCCTGCCTCGAACGCCAGGGCCGTACGGGCGTGACCCTGAACCTGGACCTGTCCTGGGACCGGAGCTGGGGATACGGCCAGGACGGCGTGAGCCGCGTCGCCAAGGACGGCACCGACAGGCTGACGGCGGAGAAAGCGGCGGAGGCCGAGATGCTGGCGGCCAAGATCGCGGGGGACGCCAGGGCCGCGAAGGCCTCCGCGGCCGCCGAGGCGGCGGAGGCCGCTGATGCCGCCAAGCGGAAGCTAACTGGCGGCGACGCGATCTATGACATCCCCGCCGGGGTCCGGGGGAGCGGCTACGACCGGGCCATCGCCGCCTGTGTCGTCAGCGCCCGCCGCGAACAGCTCACCGCCTATGTCGCCGAGCCCGCGCTGCTGTTCATCGACGGCCCCGGCGCCGCCGGAGTGCCCGGCCTCGACCTCTCCCCGGCCAACACCGCCCGGATCGCCGGGGTCACCGCGCTGGTCCTCGCCCTCACCGTCGGCGCCTCGGTGCTCGCGGGAGGCAGGCTCGTACGCCCGCTGCACGCGCTCACCGGCGCCGCCCAGCGGATGCGGGACGGCCTCGACTCGACGCCGGTGCCCGTGCCCGTCGGCTCCGACAACGAGATCGGACGGCTGGCGACGGCCTTCAACGACATGGCCGCGCACCGGGCCCGCCTGGAGGAGCAGCGCAAGGTGATGGTCAGCGATGTCGCCCATGAGCTGCGTACGCCGCTGAGCAACATCCGGGGCTGGCTGGAGGCCGCCCATGACGGACTGGCCGACCCCGACCCGGCGTTCGTCTCCTCGCTCCTGGAGGAGGCGGTGCAGCTCCAGCACCTCATCAACGACCTCCAGGACCTGGGCGCGGCCGACGCGGGCGCCCTGCGGCTGCACCGCAAGCCGGTACGCGTCGACGAACTGCTCGGCCAGGTCGCCTCCGCGCACCAGGGGCTCGCCGAGAAGGCGGGCGTCACCCTCACCGTCACCGCGCCGCCGCCCGGCACCCCTCGCCTCCCGCTCCTCGACGCCGACCCCGTACGGCTGCGCCAGGCCGTCAGCAACCTGCTCTCCAACGCGGTACGCCACACACCGTCCGGCGGCACAGTGACCCTGCGCCCGTACGTCCCCGGAGCCGACGGTTCTGGGGACGGCGGTTCCGGGGACGAGGTCGCCGTGGAGGTGTCCGACACCGGCAGCGGTATCCCGGCGGCGGATCTCCCGTACGTCTTCGACCGGTTCTGGCGGGCGGAGAAGTCCCGCAACCGCAGTACTGGCGGCAGCGGTCTCGGCCTGGCGATCGTCCTCAAGCTGGCCGAGGCGCACGGCGGCACGGTGGACGTGGAGAGCGAGGAGGGGAAGGGGGCCACCTTCACCCTGCGGCTGCCCACGAGCCCCGCGGCCGACCCTGATGGGATGACCACGGCGATCTGACAGGTTCCTCACAACTGGCAGTCAGTGTGGGGCCATGCCCGGAACCTGGTGCGGATCGAGCACCCAGGTACGACCAAGGCCGGGCTGGAACTGGAGTCTTAAATGTCCCGCCGTCTCACCCTGCGCCCGCTGAGCACTCTTCGTATCGCCGTGCTGACCGGCGTCGCGGCCGGCGCGCTGCTCGTCCCGGCCTCCGCGGCCTTCGCCACCGACTCGACCCCGACGCCGAGCGCGTCCGACCTGACCCCGGCCGACAAGGAGGCCCTGGCGAAGAAGAAGGCCGAGGACGCGAGGGCGCTCAAGGAGGCCGAGGCCCTGAAGGCCCAGGAGGCCCAGAAGCTTGGCAAGGGCTACCCGCGGGGTGCTGTCGCCGCGGGCGAGGCCCCGGCCGGGGACAACACCGGCACGCTGATCGGGTCGGCCACGGGCGCGCTGCTTCTCGCGGGCGCGGGCACGTACGTGGTGCGCCGCCGCACCACCGCTCGCCGCTAAGCGCGCCGCTGCGCGGTGTGTCGGCGGTCGTCCGCGGCGCCGTCGTGGCTGGTCGCGCAGTTCCCCGCGCCCCTTTGGGGCGCTCGTACGAAACGGTGGCGCCGTCCTTCATCGGGCGGCGCCACGCGTGTTACCGCACCCAGCACCCTTGCTCTGGAGCCCGCGTTGCCCCCTGTACTCCGTCCGGCCCTCGTTCTGCTCATGTTTGTCACCCTGCTCTCCGGCTGTTCGTCCGCGCCCGATCCGGGACTGCGGGTCGCGCCCACCGCGTCGGCGCCCGAACAGGCCGAGGAGTCCCAGGAGTCCGTGACCTCCGCTGCCCCCGAGGAGCGTGCCGCCCCGGCCGAGGTCGCCGTTCCCTCCCTCGGGATCACCAGTTCGCTGCTGGAGCTGGGTCTCAACACGGACGGGACGGTCGAGGTCCCGCCGGCCGAGAAGGGGATGACCGCCGGCTGGTACACGGGCGGTGCGGTGCCCGGTGAGGTCGGCGCGGCCGTCATCATCGGCCACAACGACACCCGCTTCGGCAAGGCCGTCTTCCACGACCTCAAGAAGATCACCAAGGGCGCGGACATCACCGTCACCGACGCGAGCGGCGACGCCGCCCACTTCACCGTCACGGACACGGAGAGCGTCGGCAAGAACGCCTTCCCCACGGAGAAGGTCTACGGCCCGACCCAGGACCGTGCCCTGCGGCTCATCACCTGCGACGGCGACTTCGACGCGCAGGGCCATCCGGTGAACAACCTCATCGTGTACGCGACGCTCAACTGAGGGCAGTATGCGGAACATCACATGCCGGATTCGTCCTGACGTCACGAGTAACGTCCAAACGGTCCCTGCCTGAACTCTCAAGTAATGGCCATGAGTTGTTCCGATGAGTACTCCAACTGTCCCTTCAGCACCTACTCTCCCCCCAAGTCCATATACGGAGCACAGGGCAACAGGGCAACAGGCGAGCTGAGGACAATGGAGCCACTTCGTCCCACGGATCCGGAGCAACTGGGGCCGTACCGTACTGTCGCGCGACTCGGCGCCGGGGGGATGGGGGAGGTCTTCCTCGCCAAGGACGACCGGCAACAGACCGTGGCCGTCAAGGTCATCCGCCCGGAACTTGCCTCCGGCAAGGCCTTCCGCAACCGCTTCCGTCGCGAGGTCGACGCGGCGCGCGCGGTGAGCGGTACGTACACGGCGTCCGTCGTGGACGCCGACCCGGACGGGCCCGTCCCCTGGCTGGCCACCACGCACATCATCGGCCCGACGCTCGCCGAGGCGGTCGAGGCGTACGGGCCGTTGCCGCAGCGATCAGTCCTGGCTCTCGGGGCCGGGCTCGCCGAGGCGCTGATCGCCGTACACTCTGCGGGACTTGTGCACCGCGACCTCAAACCGTCCAACGTGCTGCTCTCCGCCGAGGGCCCGCGGGTCATCGACTTCGGTATCGTCCGGGCCACCGACGGTTACGAACTCACCCTGTCCGGCGTGCTGTTGGGCTCCCCGAGGTACATGTGCCCCGAGCATGCCACCGGCGATCCGATGGGCCCGGCGGGGGACGTGTTCTGTCTCGGCTCGGTCCTGGCCTACGCGGCCACCGGGAAGTCGCCCTTCGACGGCTCGTCGGCGGCGACCCTGCTCTACCAGGTGGTGCACGGCACGCCCGATCTGACGAGGGTCCAGGAGCCGCTGGACACGATCATCGGGCTCTGCCTGGAGAAGTCCCCGGGGGCCCGGCCCAGCCCGGACCGGGTGTCGGCGGCGTGCGCGCCCGGCGGCGCCGACGCGCTGGACTGGGACGACTGGCTGCCGGAGGCCGTGCTCGACTCGATCGGACGGCAGGCCGCCGCCCTGATGGACCTGGACCTCGGGGGAGACGGCAGGGCGGGCGTCCGTGAGCGGGAGGCCGCCCGCGTCGGCGCCACAGCCGCCCCGGGCCCCGGATCCGGCCCCGGGGGCGTCCGAGTGGACCCGCGCCTGGCAGCCGTCCAGCGACTGATCACGGAGCGGCGCCCGAGCGGCCCCCACCCCGTGGTCTTCCCCGATCACCCCGAACACCCCGAACACCCGAAACTCCCCGAGCACCCCGAGCGCGCAGGACATCCCGAGTCCCCGGCACGGCCGAAGCCCGGCCCGACACGCGAGCAGGCCCCCGCGCCGTCGCCCGCCCAGTCGCCCGAGCGGGGCACCCATCGCGCCCGGCGCTCCCTGCGGCCCGACCCCTCCCGCCGCAGAATCCTCACGGCCGGCGCGCTCGCCGTGGGCACCGGCCTCGCCGCACTGCTGCACGGCTCGAACGGCCGGTCGGGCGGCGGTGTGGCGGCGCCGTCCGGCACCGCGCCGGAACCGCTGTGGACCTACCGGAGCGACCCGCTCGTCCAGGCACCGGCGGTCTTCTACAACGACACGGCCCTGCTGAAGACACAGTCGGGCGCGCTGTTCAGCCTCGGCCTCGCCGACGGCACCAGTCCCCGCTGGACCTACCGCGGCATCAGCCAGTCGCCCACCCCGCCTCTGCTCGTCTCGGACGTCGTCGTCGCCCTCGGCACCGGCGCGACCGTGATCGGCGTGGACCCGACCACGGGTGTGGAGCGGTACTCGCTGGACTTCGGGGTGGACTTCCGGTTCGACACGCTGCTCGGCGGCATCGGCGACACCGTCACCATCGTCGGACTGCGGTTCGACCGCGAGGACACCCCGGACGGGGCGCAGGGATCGGTCACCTCGACGAACGTCGTCCTCGGGACGAATCTGGGGGCACGCCTGGCCAGTGTCATCCCGATATCCCCGCAGGACATCGGCCTCGACCTGAAGCCGGCCATCGACGCCAGCCACTTCGTCTACATCGACGGCCTGCACCGCCTCACGGCCCGGGGCACCGACGGGCGCGGCAGCGTGCTGTGGAGCCAGCCCATGACGTCCGACTCGGAGACCCGGTCGACCCCGGTGGTGCTCGACAAGACCGTCTTCGCCGCCGACAACGAGCTGATCGCCGTGGACCTGGAGTCCGGTGCGCTGCGCTGGCGGGTGCGGGCGGAGAACGGCGGCTTCGCGTCCGTCGCCGCCGCGGAGGACACGGTGTACTGCACGACGAGGAACCCGCACGGCGTCGAGGCGTTCGACGCCGTGACCGGTGCCCGGCGCTGGTTCCGGGAGACGCCCCGGCTCGACCTGGAGAACCCCCTCGTCGCGGGCGGCAGCGCGGTCTTCGTCACGGCCGCGGCCAACAAGAACGGGTTCTACGCGATCGACGCCCGACGGGGCGAGCTGCTCTGGAACTTCACCGACGGCCGGGACACCGGCATCAACGACTGGCAGCTCTCCTGCGATCCGGGCGCCGGCAGTGACCACCCGCTGATCGCCCAGCACTTCGACAGGGTGTATGCGCTGCCGATGCCTCACAGCTGAAAGGCATCGTCAGCGGCTACTCTCCGGCGCCCGGGTCCTCCGCCCAGGCGGCGGAGGGCTCAGGGGTGCCCTCCGCGAAGGCCGGGGCCTGGAAGGGGTTGATCACCGGGGTGGGGGTGTCGGTCTTCTCGTGGACCGGGAGCTGTTCCGGTGCGGAGAAGAGTGAGGTCGTTCCTACGGCTGAGTTCACAGAACGGTCAGCTTGGCGTAGGGGCTGGTGATCCGCTGTTGCATTCCGCCGAAGTCGACGAGCACCGCGATGCCGTCCTCGACGGTGGTCACTCGGCCGAGGCCGAACACATCGTGAGTGACCCGGTCTCCCACCGCGAACCGCTTGGCAGGCGGTGCCACAGGGGCTTTGAAGGGGCTGGTGGGCAGGTGGGCCTTTGTCGCCGCTGTTTTAGTCATTGTGACGCCAGTATGCTCCGCTCCGGACCGGCGTGGGCCGCTCGCGCACTACCTGCTCCCGCCGACCATCCCTCCGCCCGGCCCTCGAACGAGGCCCCGAACGGCGCGAGATCCCGCCGGTCGACGAGGCTTGTGCAGGTCAGAGGGGGTGCGGCGGGCCGGGGTGAGTTCCGGCACAGGCGCGTGGGGCGGTACGACCCCACGCAGAGGAATCATCAAGAGTTATCGTTCGGTTGCCACCCGGGGCCCGCCACTCGGCCCCGGCCGGCCTCCAAACGGCGCCGGCCGGCCGTCGCATGGCCAGGTTCCCGGCGATCAGAGGTACTTGGCGAAGAACGGCGACAGGGGTGACAGGCGGGCAGGTCCGCTCATTCCCGCCCCGACGCGCTCACCGCCAGTACCCCCACCACCACGGCCCCGACGAGCAGCGGAATGCCCAGGCCGTGGTGGACCACCAGCCACGCCCCGAGCAGCGCGCCCAGGGCCATCGCGGCCACCGACGCCGAGCGGCGCGGCGAGTGCCTGCCCGTGCCGCCGGCCGCGCGGGAGTCGGCGGCGAGGCCGGTGAGGGTCATCGTCAGGACGGTGGTCGTCAGATCGGGGACACCCAGCCTGCGTACCGTCGCGTTGCGCAGACCCATCGCGAAGGCGGTGACCGCGATCAGGGCGTAGACGGTGGCGGTCGCGTCCGGCGCGGCGAAGGCGACCGCCGAGGACGCGCCCAGGAACACCGCCTCGACGGCGAGGGTCACCCGGGCCCACCTCCGGCGCGAGCCGCCGCCCATCCGCCCCGCGACCCGCCCGCCGGCCACCGCGCCCACCACGAACGACGCCAGCGACACCAGCGTGTGCGGTACGGAGAAGCCGGGCGCCCCGGCGGCGGCGAAGCCCAGCACGACGACGTTCCCGGTCATGTTCGCGGTGAAGACATGCCCGAGCCCGAGATAACTCACGGCATCGATCAGCCCACTGACCACCGTCAGCACCAGCAGCACGACGACGAGACGCAGCCCACGCGATTCGGGGTCGTACGACGACGGTGACGGCTGGGACGGCCCGGCGGCCTCGGCACTCATCGGGCCAGTCCACCACGGGGGCTCTCGGCGGGCGGCTGCGGTGAGCTTTTAGGGGGCGCGGGGAACTGTGTGACCAGCCACGACGCACCCGCAGACAACAGCGGATGCCCGGATACGACGAAGAAACGACGGCCCCCGACTCAGGAG
>NZ_JBSFDA010000027.1:0-79857 GCF_053593675.1 Streptomyces sp. NPDC002156
CGTCCGGCGTTTGAGGACGAGCGCGTTCAGCGCGATACGGGGGTTCGGGGGCAGCGCCCCCGAGGATGGGACGGGTAGGGGCGGCGGGGGCGAAAAAGCTTCACGAGCTGTCGGTCGACGCCGTCTGGTCGTTGGACTTGCGGCTCGAATCGGACTTGCGGGCCAGCTCTCCCGCGAACAACGTCACGCGAGCCACCACACGCACCCACCGCGGCCCACCCCGAGCCGCCCACACGACACACACGCACCCCCCGACGACCAGCGCCAGGACCCCGCTCAGCACGGCTATCTCCATGATCTTCCCCTCCGTGGACGACCCGCGACATCCTGCCAGCCATGGCCCACCTTTTGCGCAGGCCTTACGGAGAGCAAAGGTTCCGGGCGGCCCCACAGCCGTACTCCTCCTCGACGACCCCCCGTCGCAACAGGAGGCAACGTGCGCTTCAACCGGAGCTCGACCGGCACCCTCGTCGTGGGTGGCGCGTTGGCGCTGACGCTGGCCGCGCTCGCCTATCCCGCGATGCTCGGCGTCCAGACCGTGTCCAGCTCGCCCTCGCGGATCGTCGCCCAGACCTCCACAGGACCGCTGACGGAGGCCGACCGGGACTTCGTCGTGAAGGTGCGGGCGGCGGGGCTGTGGGAGTACCCGGTCGGGCAGATGGCCATAGCGAAGGGGACCTCGCCTGCCGTCATCACCGCCGGACAGCATCTCGTCGCCGGGCATGCGGCGCTGGACGCGACCGTACGGCAGATCGCTCCGCAGCTCGGGGTCACCATCCCCAACCTGCCCAGTCCGCAGCAGCAGGGGTTCATCAACACCCTGAACGCGGACAGCAGGGGGAAGCAGTTCGACACCGACTTCGCCAACATCCTGCGCGTCACCCATGGGTCGATCTTCAACACCGTCGCCAAGATCCGGTCCACCACCAAGAACACGCTGGTGCGCGCCCTCGCCGACCAGGCCAACACCACAGTCCTGGACCACATCACGGTCATGGAGAAGACCGGGCTCGTCAATTTCGACCAGGTGCTGTTCCAGGAGACCACCCCGCCGAAACTGCCCGCCTCCGACGTCACTCCGCCCGTCCCGGTGCCGGGTTCCCCGACGGTCGTCCTCACCCCGCCGCCGAACGCTTCTCCGAGTCCGACAGCGGGGTGAGGCCCCCTACTCCTGGCCGAGCCAGACCGTCGTGTCCGGGCCCAGACCCCCGGCCGGCTCCAGCGGTGCGCTTCTCAGCAGTACCTCGCCCGGCGGAAGCGGGACCGGCACGTCCGACAGGTTCGTCACGCAGCGCCAGCCCGCCGTGCCGTCCGTGCGCGTGAAGTCCAGGACCCCCGGCGCCTGTTCCGGCGTCCAGGTCAGGTCCTCGCCCGACAGCAGGCGGCGGCGCAGAGCGAGGGCCGTGCGGTACAGCTCCAGGGTCGAGCCCTCGATGCCGTCCTGTGCCTGGACGGCGTACGACGCGAAGTGCGGCGGCTGCGGCAGCCAGGCCGCGCCCGCGCCGAAGCCGTACGACGGGCCGGTCGTCGTCCAGGGCAGCGGGACCCGGCAGCCGTCGCGGCCCTTGCTCGTGTGGGCCGTCTGTTCCCAGATCGGGTCCTGGAGGGCCTCGGGCGGCAGGTCGGCGACCTCGGGGAGGCCCAGTTCCTCGCCCTGGTAGACGTACGACGAACCCGGCAGCGCCAGCATCAGGAGGGTCGCCGCACGGGCGCGGCGCAGGCCTGCCCGCTCGTCGAGCGGTGGGGCGGTGCCGTTCGAGAGGAGCCAGGTGTTCGGGTCGGTGCCCGGGGGGAGGGACAGACGGGAGGCGTGGCGTACGACGTCGTGGTTGGAGAGGACCCAGGTGGCCGACGCGCCCGCCGAGCGGGCCGTCGCGAGGGAGTCCGTGATCACCTGCTTCAGCTCGGCCGCATCCCAACTTGCCTGCAGGTACTCGAAGTTGAAGGCCTGGCCGAGTTCGTCCGGGCGGGCGTACAGGGCGCGGCGGGTGCCCGGGACCCAGGCCTCGGCGACCGCCATGCGGGGCGGGGTGTAGGCGTCGAGGATCTTGCGCCAGTCGCGGTAGATCTCGTGGACCTCGTCGCGGTCGAAGAAGGGGTGGGTGCCGGGCGGGAGGGTGGCGAGGGCCGCCTCGGCGCTCAGTTCGGGGGCGCCGAGGTCGCGCAGCGGGACGTCGAGGTCCTTCGCCAGAGCGTGCGCGACGTCGATGCGGAAGCCGTCGACGCCCCGGTCGGACCAGAAGCGGAGCGTGGTGCGGAAGTCCGCCCGGATTTCTTCGTTGGCCCAGTTGAGGTCGGGCTGTTCGGGTGTGAAGAGGTGCAGGTACCACTGGCCGTCGGGAGCCTGGTCCGGCTCCACCCTCTTCCACGCGCTGCCGCCGAACACCGACTGCCAGTCCGTGGGCGGGAGTTCGCCGTGCTCGCCCTTTCCGTCGCGGAAGACGTAGCGGTCGCGGGCCGGGGAGCCGGGCGCCGAGCGCAGGGCCTCCTCGAACCACACGTGCCGGCGCGAGGTGTGGTTGGGGACGATGTCGACCATGACCTTGAGGGCGAGCCGGTGCGCCTCGGCGACCATGGCGTCGAAGTCGTCGAGGGTGCCCAGGCGGGGGTCGACGTCACGGTAGTCGGCGACGTCGTAGCCGCCGTCGGCGAGTTCGGAGGGGTAGAACGGGCTGAGCCAGAGGGCGTCCACACCCAGGGCGGCCAGGTGCGTGAGGCGCTGGGTGATGCCCTTCAGATCGCCCAGTCCGTCGCCGTCGGCGTCGGCGAAGCTGCGCGGATACACCTGGTAGACGACGGCCTGGCGCCACCAGTCGGGGTCCCGGGAGGAAAGGTCCGGAGTCGGTTCGGGCACTCGTTGTCTCCTTGCTGCGACCGGTGGTGCATGGGCGGACTACGACAAGCCCAACTCTGTCCAATTCGCCGGGAAGGTGAACGCACGCGCCCCCGGAACACATCCTTCCTTGTGTGGCGGATTTGTGATGACCCGAGAACGCCCTTTGCAGTTCCCTGAGTTGACACTCCGGTCCGCAAGATCGACGATGTGCGAACGCTGTGGCGCATTTGACCGATGAGCCCGGCGTTCCTTCGACCACATTCCCCCGGTACGGCCCGGCCGCAACGTGCTGCCCTCTCGCCGTACCCGGGTTCTCGCCCACGCGAAGAATGGGATCCGCATGTCCATAGCGAGACGTGTCACCGCGCTGCGCCTGCTGGGGACGGGCGCAGCGGCGCTCGCCCTGTGCGCGGCTTCGGCCTCTGGGGCCTGGGCCACCGGTACGCCCGGCGGTGACGGCTGGGGTGCCAAGACCGGCGGCTACAAGCCCGGCGCCGGCGCGGGCACGAAGACCGAGACCGACCGCTGCCAGTTCTCCCTCGACGGGAAGAACTTCTTCGACTCGGTCCGTGTCGACGACCAGAACCTCAAGCCGACCGACGACGGCAAGGTCCACATCCAGGTCCGCACCGCCGGTGACGCCACCACCTGCACCGCCTCCCTCGCCTCCTACCTCGCCCACGGCGCCACCTTCGGCACCTCCGGCGAGCAGGTCTTCGTCGACTTCGACACCGTGACGGTCAAGCAGGGCCAGACCGACTCGCTCGACATCGCGGTGCCGGACGCGGGCTGCTTCGCGCAGATCGACCTGTACCGCGGCAAGACCAAGTTCGACGGCAAGATCGGCGCCAACGACGGCTTCGAGCACGGCGAGCTGCCCAAGGGTCCTGACCGTCCGGTCATCAAGGACCTGCTGATCGCCGCCTGGAACGGCGGTACGAAGGACTGCACGACCACGCCTCCGCCGGCCGAGGAGACTCCGAGCACCCCGACCGCGACGCCGCCTCCGGCCGAGGAGACCCCGGGTACGCCGACTCCCTCCGAGCCGGTGTCCGAGACGCCCCCGCCCGCCTCCGAGACGCCGTCGACGCCGACGCCGTCCGAGTCGGTGCCGGAGTCGACCCCGCCGGCCACGCCGACGAGCCCGGACAGCTCCGAGCCGCCGCTGGCCGAGACGGGTGGTGGCAGCGCCACCGGGCCGATCGCAGGGGGTGCGGCTGCGCTGCTGGTCGGTGGGGCGGCGATCGTCGTCGCGACGAAGCGGCGGAAGTCGGCTCGCGCCGGTGCCTAGTCCGACTTGGTAGTGGTTGAGTACGTCGGCCCTGTGCCGCTCCTCGTGAGCGGCACAGGGCCGACGTAGTTTCCGGCAGCGGTGCGTGGGTGTCTGTCTGCGGGCTCGGTGGGGGCTGGTCGCGCAGTTCCCCGCGCCCCTGGGGCGGGGGCTGGCGCCCCGCCCTATCGGGTCTCGATCGTCTGCAGGTACAGCTTCACGTAGCGGTTCACATCGACGTCCAAGCCCACGTCCACCAGGGGCTGTTCACGTGCTCCTTGGTGGATCTCGGACTCTCCGTGGCGGCGCCTGCGGTCTACGACCGTCTGGCCTCGGGTCGGGCCGGGGGCCAGGGAGATCTCGACCGGGAGGAGGCTGGTGGTCAGGCCTGGCGGGTCGGCTACCGCGCAGACGGCGCCCGCGTCGCCGAGGCCGCCGGTGGGGGTGGGGTCGCCTGAGGCGGCCGGGTCGCGGTGGGCCAGCAGTTCGCCGGCGAGACTCGCGCCGGGTTCCGTGCTCGTGCGCAGCCGTTGGACGTCGGCGGCCGGGACGACGACGCGCTGGAAGACGTCCAGGCCGTACATCGTGATCGGGACCCCCGCGGTGAGCAGGACGGCGGCGGCCTCCGGGTCGTGCCACACGTTGTACTCGGCGACCGGCGTGGCGTTGCCGGTGGCCACCGCGCCGCCCATGAAGACGATCCGCTCGATGTTCCGGGTCACCTCGGGGTGCGTACGCAGCAGCAGGGCGATGTTGGTGAGCGGCGCGGTCGGTATGAGGGTGACCGGGCGGGGCGAGCCGAGTATCTCGCGGCGCAGCAGGGTCACCGCGTCCACGTCGACGGCGGTACGAGTGGTGGGCGCGGGCAGGCCGAGATCGCCCATGCCGTCCCGCCCGTGCACATGCGAGGCGGGCCGCGCGGGCTCGATCAGCGGCCGCTCGGCGCCGCGCGCGACGGGCAGGTCGGGGGCGCCGGCCCGGTCGAGGACGGTGAGGGTGTTCCGTACGACCTGGTCGACGTCCGTGTTCCCGGCGACGCAGGTGACCGCGCGGAGGTCGAGTCCCGGGTGGCGTACGGCGAACAGCAGGGCCAGGGCGTCGTCGACGCCGGTGTCGCAGTCGATGATCACGGGGATGGGGGCAGGGTCGGGGTCGGCTGAACTTGCCTGCTGGGCCAGGGGGTTGGGCTGGGCGGTCGTCACAGTGAGGGCTCCTTTCCCGGCTGCACAGGCTGCCACGTGTCCCTTGGGGCGAGTCACCCGTACGGCCCGGCCCGCTGGTGGGAGTGCGCGCGCGATGGTGCCGTCGGAGGAGGAATCCGACGTACCGGCACTTCTGGAGGAACCCCTTGATGACCCGTCGGCCCTCTCCCCGTGCGGTACGTCTCCTCGCCTCGGCCCTCGGGATGGGCACCCTGCTGACGATGGCCGCGTGCATGCACGACGGGGACGGTGGCGCCGGGGACACCACGGAACGCCGGCAGGCCCGGCCCGCCGCCGCCTCCCCGAAGGCTCCGTCCCCGATCGCGAAGGCGGCGACCCCTCCGCCCGCCCTCACGGACGTCCAGGCGCAGAGCGCGCTCCTCACCGACGCCGACCTCGGGGCGCCGTGGACCCGTACCGAGGGCGCGGCGCTCTGGCGGGACGCGCTGCTCAAGGCGACGACGGACAACGCCGACTGCGGACGCCTCCTCGACGCCGTGTACACGGAGGAGCTGCTGGGCGAGCCGGCCGGCGCCCGGGCCGTCGCCGGGTTCGACGACTACGACGAGGGCGCCCAGCTCCGCTACCAGGTCACCGCCGCCCACCGCGCCGACGTGGACAAGCAGCTCGCCTGGCTGAAGACGATGCCGCAGAAGTGCGCACGGTTCACGGCGACGAGCCCGCGCGGCGCCAAGCAGGAGGTGCGGGTCACGGAGGTCGGGCTGCCTGAGGCCGGGGAGGCCAGGCAGGGCCTGCGGCTGTCGACGAGGGGCGAGCTGGACGGCGCCCCGGCCACGCTCACCCTGGATCTGGCCGCCGTACGGGTCGGCGACGACGCGATCCTCGTCACCAACGGCGGCCTGACCGAGCCCCGCACGGAGTACACGGTCCACGCGCTCCAGGTCGGCGCCGAACGCCTGAAGCAGACCAGGAACGAGACGTCGGCCCTGCCGCAGACCCCGGTGCAGGGCCAGAGCCCGACACCGACGCAGAAGCCGGACCGGGAGCAGGATCAGGAGGACGTACAGGAGGACGGGCAGGAGCCCGAGACGGAGACGGACACGGACACGGACTCGGACCAAGACACGGACGCGGACGCAGACGCGGACCAGGACGTGTACTGACTCACTCCCTGTCGAGCCGCCTCCGTCGGCCCAGTACGTCCCGGGCCACGACCAGCACCGTGCGGCCGTGGGCGAAGGCGTGGGCGCGGAGGCGGGCCAGGGCGTCGTCCGCGCCGATGCCGAGCTGGGCCATGATCATCCCGGCGGCCTGGTGGATCTCGTCGTGGTCGGCCAGATCCACCAGCCCGTCCCGTCCGTCGAGCCGGGCCGTCCGGGACAGATCCGTCAGCGACACCGTCACCAGCCGCGCCACGCATCCGGCCGTCCACAGCTCGTCGGAGGTCAGCTCGCCGACGGTGTCGCGATAGAGGTCGAGGGTGCCCACGCAGACCCGGTCGCTGCCGAGCGGGAGCGCGTACACCGCGCACACGCCCGCCGCCGTCGCCTGCTGGGCGAAGACCGGCCAGCGGCGCGCGTCCCGGCCGGCGGTCAGGTCGGACGCGAGCACGGGGGTGCCGGAGGCGCCGGCGCAGGGGCAGGGGCCGTCGCCCAAGGTCGCCTGGATGTCTGTGAGTTGGGCGGCCCGGTCGTCGGTGGCGGTCAGCCGCAGGGGCACGCCGTCGGCGCGCAGCGACACGCTCGCGCCGGTCACCGGCAGGAGTTCGACGGCGACGGCGCACAGCCGCGCGGGAATCTCACCGGGGCGGGAGTCCCGTACGCGCTCGACGATGGTCTCGGCGGTCCGGCCGTTGCTCCGGCCATCGCTGCGACCGTCGCTCGGTCCGTTGCTCCGACCGTCCCCGAATCGCACGGTCATCGCCTCCCTGGGCCCTTCGGAGGTTCCGAGTACCCAGGACAGCGCCTTTACGCCATGCACACGCCGTAGCGCGGTGATTACGCTGCGTTCTAGGATCGTCGCAATGGGCGCACAGGTGGGGGCAGGGGCGAGGTCACGGACGGGGGCGCGGTACGAGTTCGGGATCCTGGGGCCGCTCACCGTCGTACGGGACGGGGAGCGGGTGGCCGTCGGTGCCGCCCAACTCCGGGTGCTGATCGCCGCGTTGGCGGTCGACGCCGGTCAGGTCGTCGGTGTGGACGCCCTGGTGGACCGGCTGTGGGGCGACGAGCCGCCGCAGGGCGCGCGGAACGCCGTACAGAACTATGTGCTGCGGGTGCGCCGGGTGCTCGGTGCGGGCGTGCTGCTGACCGACCGGCTCGGATATGTGCTGGCCGTGGCGCCGGACGCACTGGACGCGCACCGGTTCGGCGTGCTCGTCGGGGAGGGGCGGGCGGCGCTGGCTGGGGGGCTGGCGGAGCGGGCGGCGGAGTTGTCCGGGGCGGCGCTCGGTCTGTGGCGCGGGGAGGCGCTGGCCGATCTGCCGGCGGAGCGGTTCCCGGACGTCGTCGCCACGCTGTCCGAACAGCGCCTGGCCGCACAGGAGTTGTGGATCGACAGCGTCATCGCGTGCCGTCGGCCCGCCGACGCGCTGCCGGAACTGCGGCGGCTGACCGAACTGCATCCGCTGCGGGAGCGGTTCTGGGCACAGCGGATGCTGGCGCTGTACCGGTGCGGCCGGCAGGGCGAGGCGCTGGCGTGTTTCCGCCGGGTCGCCGGGCTGCTCGCCGAGGAGCTGGGCATCGATCCGGGCGCCGAACTCCGGTCCCTGCACCAGCGGATGCTCACGGCGGCGCCCGAACTGGACCCCGGCCCTTCGGACATCGGCAGCGCCGCTCCCTCCGTACAGGTTCCGGCCGCTCCCGGGAACCTGCCCGCCGAGACCACCTCGTTCGTCGGCCGGGAGAAGGAACTCACCGATGCGGGGCGCCTGTTGGAGCGTTCGCGGCTGGTCACGCTGACCGGGACCGGCGGGGTCGGCAAGACCCGGCTCGCGCTGCGTACGGCGGCCCGGTCGGCGTCCGCCTTTCCCGACGGCGTCTGGCTGGCGGACCTCGCCGCGCTCACCGATCCGGCGCTGCTGGAGCGGGCCGTCGCCGAGTCGCTGGGGCTGCGCGACCAGTCGGCGCGCTCGGTGGCGGACGCGGTCGACGACCATCTCCGGCACCGGCGGCTGCTGCTCGTGCTGGACAACTGCGAGCACCTGGTGGACGCCGTGGCCGCGCTGGTGCTGCGGCTGCTGCGCGCGGCGCCCGGACTGCGGGTGCTGGCCACCAGCCGCGAGCGGCTCGGCGTACCGGGGGAGCATCTACTGCGCGTGCCCTGTCTGACCCTGCGGGACGGCGCCGACGGCAGGCCGAGCGAGGCGGTACGGCTGCTCGTCGACCGCTCGACGGCGTGCGCGGCCACCCTGGGCGCGGAGCCCGATGACCGGCCCGATCGGCAGGGTACGGCCACCGCCGAGTTGTGCCGTCGGCTGGACGGCATCCCGCTGGCGATCGAACTGGCGGCAGTGCGGCTGAGTTCGCTGACCGTGGAGGAGGTGCTGGAGCGCCTGGAGGACCGCTTCCGGCTCCTCTCCCACCCACGGGCGGCAGCCGGCCCCTCCCCCGGCCGGTACCGCAACACCCTGCGCGGGGTGCTCGACTGGAGCCACAGCCTGTGCACGCCGGGCGAACGGCTGCTGTGGGCACGGCTGTCGGTGTTCGTCGGCGGCTTCGACCTGCGGGCCGCCGAGGCGGTGTGCACGGGCGAGGGCATCGCCCGGGAGGACGTGCTCGACCTGGTCGACGGCCTCGTGCACAAGTCGGTCGTGACGGTGGAGCACCAGCGCGGAACGGGAAGCGGAGGCGGTACGGGCCGCCGTACCGTCCGCTACCGGCTCCTGGAGACCATCCGCCAGTACGGGACGGACCGCCTGCGTGCCACGTGCGACGACACCCGCCTCCGTATCCGGCACAGCGAGTACTACCGCTCGCTCACCACCCGCGCCGCCGCCGAATGGTGCGGCCCCGACGAGGTCGGCTGGCTCGTCGGCCTCCGCCAGGAACTGCCCAACTTCCGCTCGGCGCTGGACTTCTGCCATCTCCACCCCGACCGCGCCCAGGCCCTGACCGGCACCGAGATCGCCATCGACCTGATGCGTTCCCGCTGCTGGTTCTTCGCCAGCACCCTCGGCGAGGCCCGCCACTGGGTCGACACCCTGGCCGCCCGCCTCGACCCGGCCCCCGACGAACCGGTGGCGGTCATGGCGGCGACCGTGAGCGCGTTCATCGCGACGCTCCAGGGGGACCACGCGGCGGCAGCGATCCGTATCGCGGCGGTCTGCCCCACGGAGTCCACGGAGTCCACGGAGGGTGAGCCGGACGGGCCTCCGCCCATCACCTACATCAAGGGCGTACGCGGGCTGCTCATGCGCTCCGACCCGGCCTGCGTACGTCAACTCGCCCTGGCCCGTGAGGGGTTGATCGCCGCCGGGCTGACGGGCGACGCGCACATGGCGACCATGTTCTGGTCCCTGGCCGCGACCTTCCTGGGCGAGGCCGCCGAGGCGCGCGCCGTCTGTGACCTGTACGTCGCCGAGGCGGAGGCGGCCTGCGCGGGATGGGCGATCACCTGGAGCCTGTGGACCACGGGCCTCACCGAGCTGCTGCACGGCGACCCGGCCCGCGCCCTGATGCCCCTGTGCGACGCGCTCGTACGGCAGCACTCCGTCGGCGACAACTGGGGCCCGGCCTGGACGCTGGAGACCCTCGGCTGGACGATCGGCGCCCTCGGCCACCACACCGACGCGGTCGTCGTCCTCGGCACGGCCCACGGCTACCGCCGGGTGACAGGCGCCGAACTGGCGGGACTCCGCCCCGTCGCCGCCCTGCACGACCGTACGACGACGGCCGTACGGGAACACCTGGCCGCCCCCGCGTACACGGCGGCCTGGGAGCGGGGCGTGGGTGCCGAGGACGGTATCGCCCTGGCCCTGGGCATCGCCCACGAGGTGTTCCGCCGTACGACGAGCAGCGCTGACCCGGAGTGACCGGGCCGTTACCGAAGTGACAGCGCGGGTCGGAAGGGTGAGGCACAGGACGTCGGACGGGGCGGATCGCCTCGTCCGGCACGACTGAGCGAGGAGTGCGCCCCATGCCGCCCACCACCCCGGACTTCGGTCCACGCATCGACGACTACGCACGGTACGAGGGACAGCGGGGCTGCGATCCGGCCGCCAAGCCCGGTCTGCTCGCCTTCCGGGACCTGGTGCTCGCCGCCTACCCGGGGACCCGGAGCCTGGGCATCGGCAGGGAGTGCGGCAAGCCCGGGGTGAGCGAGCACAAGGAGGGGCGGGCCTGGGACTGGGGTGTGGACGCGCACACCCAGGGGCACATCGCCGACGACCTGATCGACTGGCTGCTGGCCACCGACCGGCACGGCAACCCTCATGCGCTGGCCCGGCGGTTCGGGATCATGTACATCATCTGGAACCGGCGCGTCTGGCAGGCCTACCGGGCGGGCGCCGGCTGGACCCCGTACACCGGGACGAGCCCGCACACCGACCATGTGCACTTCAGCTTCGGCTGGGCGGGTGCCCGCAAGGAGACGAGCTGGTGGACCGGTCCCGGCCCGGTGCCGGGCGGGCCCCGGGTGAGTGTCGGGGTGCCGTCGGTGGTGGACCACGGCGCGGGCATGGTGCTGTCGGGCGTGGCCGACTCCGGTGCGGTGAACCACCGTTGGCAGAACGCGCCGGGCGGCGCCTGGTCGCCCTGGACACCGCTCGGGCGGCCCGCGCCGGGTGCGGTGGGCAGGCCGTGGACCCTGGTGGGCCGGTACGGCAAACTCGCGTCGTTCGTGCGCGGGAACGACGGCGCGCTGTGGCACACCTGGCAGTCGCAGGCAGGGGAGTGGGCGCCGGACTGGGTGTCGCTGGGCGGCCGGTTGGCGAGCGACCCGTCGGTGGTGCTCAGCCCGAACGGCGCACTGTCGGTCTTCGCCCGCGACCCCGAAGGCCGGATCACCCACACCTGGCAGCGGGGTGCGGAGAACGGCCATGCCTGGCACGGCAGTTGGGCCGACATGGGCGGCGCCGTGCAGGGCCGGCCGACGGCACTGGTCGGCCGGGACGGCGGCATGGTCTTCTTCGTCCGGGGCAGGGACGGCTCGCTGCATCACCGGTGGCAGACGGTCACCGGGGGTCCCTGGTCCGAATGGGGGCCGCTGGGCGGGCGGTTGGCGAGTGATCCGGCGGTGGTACTGAGTCCGAACGGGGCGTTGTCGGTCTTCGCCCGCGACCCCGAAGGCCGGATCACCCACACCTGGCAGCGCGGCCCCGAGAACGGCCATGCCTGGCACGGCAGTTGGGCCGACATGGGCGGCGCCGTACAGGGCCGGCCGACGGCACTGGTCGGCCGGGACGGCGGCATGGTCCTGTTCGCCCGGGGAACGGACTCCGCCCTCCACCACCGCTGGCAGACCGGCACGGGCGGCCCCTGGTCGGACTGGACGCCCCTGCACGGCACCCTCACCGACGACCCGGCGGTCGTCCTCAACCCGAGCGGCGACCTGTCGGTCTTCGGCCGCGACCCGCAGGGCAGAGTGACGCACACCTGGCAGCGGGGCCCGCAGCACGGGCACGCGTGGCACGAGACGTGGGTCGACATGGAGGGAAACCTGGCCCGGGACCCGGAGGACTCCCGGGTCGGCGCGGTCGTCGGCTCCCGGTGAGCCGGACGACCCCGCAGGTCCTGCTGGTCCCGGTCGGCCGCGCCCGCCGACGCGCACCGCCTCGGCCGTCGCCCACACCGGCGACGAGCAGGTCAGCAACAGCACCAGCGACACCACGAACGAACTGGAGTCCCATGCGTACGCGACAAGCCCTCCGTACCGCCGTCAGCGCCACGATGCTCGCCGGAGCACTCGTCCTGGGCAGCGGCACGGCCTTCGCGAGCACCTTCCTCAGCTGGGAGGGCCCGCAGAACACCGGCAGCGCCAGCCAGGTGGCCGCCTGCGGCTGCAACAACATCAGCCCCGCCCACAAGGCGGCCTACCGCTTCACGTACACCGGCCAGACGGCCGCGATGTACAACGAGCCCGACTGCCAGGGCCTGGTCCACCACACCTTCCGGGGCAGCCAGGAGAGCCGGGACCCGTTCGGCTGGAAGAGCGTGTTCTTCCACTGCTGAGCGTCTGACGGGCTGAGCGGCCCGGTGCGGGGGTATCGCCGATACCCCCGCACCGGCCACTCGGGCTCAGCCCGCGGCGACCGCTTCCCGCGCACGGGACGAGGAAGAGGCGGACGAAGGGGGCGACGACGCCGTGCGCCGGTCCAGGTGGACGACGACGTGGGCGTGGAAGCGGTCCACGGATTCGTCGACGCTGCGGATGAAGCCGGACTCGGCGTTGCCGCGGGTGTTGCCCATGCCGCGGAAGAGGGACAGGCGGAAGCCGGTGATCGGCGTGCCGTCCTTGGGCAGCAGGTCGGCCGGTTCCGGGCGGAGGCGTTCCAGGGTGCCGCGTGGACCGGGCGCCTGGCCGGCGAGCAGCGCCTCGACGTGCAAGTCGGCCGGGGCGTCGGACAGTTGGCGTACGAGCCGCTTGGACCAGGTGAGCGGGTAGCCCTGTTCGGGCGCCGCGATCTCGATGGACGTACGCAGCTTGCCGGTGCGCAGATCGGCGCAGAGGGCGAGGATGCCGGGGGTGCCGTCGATCCGGAGTTCGGCCTCCAGCCGGCCGTCGGTGCAGAGTCGGTCGGCGAGGGCGGCACGGCGGGTGCGCGGGTCGCTGCCGCGTTTCGTGCGCTGCACGGGCAGTACCTTCTGGCCGAGTTCGCCGCCCAGCCGCAGGCACACCTGCCGGACGAGCCGTTCCCAGCTCTCGACGACGTCGACCGCGCGCGAGTCGCCCTGGCACAGGGTCTCGTCGTCGATGCCGTTGCGTACGGGGACCCAGGCGGGGCCCATGTTCTGGAAGCCGTGGCAGCCGGAGTTCTCGTGCTGGAGGTAGTGCAGCAGTTCCTGGAGCAGCCAGGCGTGCGCCGCGTTGCCGACGCCCTCGTGGCGGATCAGCATCTGGGCCTGGTGGGCGACTTCGGCCCAGGAGAGGTGCCAGAGGGCGACCTTGTGCTTGCGCCGGCCGTCCATCTTGACCTCGACCAGCGGGCTGCCGTCGAGTTCGACGTCGTTGGACAGCGTGATGACGGCCTCGTAGCCGCGCCGGGCGGCGATGTCCGCGTACGCCTGCACCTGGTCCGGCTTGAGGGAGTTGCCGTTCGTCTTCGTCTCGACGAGCGCCGTCCAGAGCTTGCCGGCCCGCTCGACCCGGATCACACCGTCGGGGCGGCGCGGGGTGTCTCCGTTGGGCAGGCTGACCTCCGTGAACGTCTCCATCCGGCCGGACGGCGCCCCGAACGCCGCCGTCAACCGCCGCCCGAACTCCGGGACCTGGGTCATCACCGACAGCAGCACGGAGGTCGCCCGGGTCTCGCGCTCACGGTCGCTCTTGAGGGCGGAGGCCGGGAAGAGCCTCGCCACGCGCCAGGAGTCGTTCTCTGCGAGGGACTTCTTGGCCACCTTGGGGAGGGTGACCTTCTTCTTCGCGGTACGGGGGCGGGGCGCTGCCTTGGCCGCCGACTGCTGCTCCGACGGCGGGGGTACGGGGGGTACGGGCTGTGCGAGGGGCACGGGCGGTACGGACTCCACCGGGAGCTCGCTCGCCGCCTGCGTGGGGATGACGGCGGTCAGGGGCTCGCCACCCTGCACCTCCGCCTCCGCCTCCGCCTCCACCTCTACGTCGGCCTCCGCCTCGTCGTCGATGTCGACCCCGAAGTCCGTTGCCAGGCCCGCGAGTCCGGACTCGTACCCTTGGCCGATCGCCCGGAACTTCCAGTCCCCGCCCCGCCGGTACAGCTCGCCGAAGAGCAGGGCGCTCACCTCGCCGGGGTCCTCGATGGAGAAGCGCAGCAGGCTCTCGCCGGCGCCGTCGGCGAGCGTCAGGCACAGGTCGTGCAGGTCGGAGAAGCGGGCGCCCTCGTAGCGGCTCGCCGCGACGACGATCCGCTCGGCGTCGTCCGCGATGGCCGTCAGGTCGAAGGTGATGCGGTCCTCGTTGCCGTCGGCCGTGGGTGCCTTGCCCAGCAGCTGCACGCTGCCGTCGGCGGCGACGGGGTTGTTGTAGAAGTAGAAGTCCCCGTCGCCGCGCACCTTGCCGTCGGCGGTCAGCAGCAGGACGGACACATCCGCGTCGCCCTCCCCGGACGGACTGCTCCAGCTCAGCCGCACCATCACCGAGCCGACGTCCCCGCTCAGCGCCGACAGACCGACGTTGGCGCCCTTGACCATCTCGTGCATGAGGCCCCCCAGATGCACCGTAGCGACATGTGACGCGCACCACACCCCGCGCATCAAGGGAACCCTAGCGCCGCACAGCACCCAATAACCCCAAATAGCCGAAAGGGACCCGCTGTCCGCTAATTTCCGGAGGTCTCGAACGCCTCCCGGAACATGGCCCTCGCCTCGTCCGTCGCCTCGGTCGTGCCGCCGCAGATCGGGACGATTCCGTTGATGCTGTCGGCGGTGACGAGGTAGTGGGCGCCGAGCGGGAACTCCGGAGCCTCCGAGTTGTCGTTGTCGCTGCTGAGGCGGACCTCGTGGGAAGGGTTGGCCAGGTTGGGGTCGAGGCGGTACCAGTGGTCGACCCGGAGAACCACGCGGTCGCCGTCCACGGCCGTCACCGTGCCCTCGAAGGCGAGGCCGTGGCGGCGCAGGGAGTCGGGCGTGGGCGCCGCGCACTTCACCGCCGCCGTCGAGTCGCCGTCAGGGAGAATCAGGGTCTGGGGCTCAAGCCCGGGCACCGAGCCGCCTCCCGCCACACCTGCCCCCGCGGTGTCCGCCGTGCTCTCCCCGCCCCGCGCGACGCCCCAGGTGACACCGCCTCCCACCAGCAGCAGTGCGGTGAACGCCATCGCCGGTACGAGGAAGCGGCGGCGCCGTTCCGTACTCTTGGCGGGCGTGATCGTCGTCGTGTTCGTGGGTGTGTTCATCGTGGCCTCCACAAGACGGGTGACGTCGGGTCGGGGAGCCTTCGAGGTCAGTGCCGGGTCCGTGGCCTTCAGGTGGGCCAGCAACTCGTCGTCGTTCATCGACTGCTCCTTCCGTTTCCGGTTCCGGTTTCTTGTCCTTCGTCCGTCTCATGTCCGGGGCGTGGGGCGGTCTTTCGCTCCAGTTGGGCCGCCAGTCTCTTTTTCGCGCGGTGCAGCCGGATGCTCACGGCGTTCGCGCTCAGGCCGGTCACCTCGGCGATCCGGCTCGGGGTCAGCTCCTCGTACGCCCACAGGAGGACCACCTCCCGGTCCAGCGCGCGGAGTTGGGCGAGCGCCGCGTGCAGGGCGGTGTGGTCGGGGTCCCCTGTCTCCCTCGCCGCGCCCGGCGCCGTCCACGTCAGGCGTTCCAGCAGGGAGCGTCTACGCCGGTCCGCGCGGCGGGCGTTGGCCAGGCAGCCACGGGCCACGCCGTAGCACCAGGGCAGTACGGCGTCCGGGTCGAGGACGTGCCCCGGTGCCCCCAGGCCCGGTACGTCCTCGATCCTGCGCCACAGCACCAGCAGCGTCTCCGAGAGGATGTCGTCGACCTGGTCGGCGTCGGCGCGCCGCAGCAGATAGCGATGCAGCGGCTCCGTCACGACATGCGCCAGCGCCTCGAAGCGGACCCGTTGATCCCGGGCAGCCCTCTGTTCCGTCTCCGTCATGGATTCCACGACCTGCCTTGTCCGGCACAGGGGGGATCCTTTCACCGCCGCTCACTTACGAGCGACAGTCACCGTTTCTCGTACGGGTTCGACGGCTCCGGGACCTTCTTCACGGACCCCGCGTCCAGCACGGGCGGCCAGGCCGCGTCCGAGCCCAGCTTGCCCTTGGGCACCCATGTCCCGGTGACCGTGACCCAGGTGTCCGTCACCGGGGCGTCGGCGTCACGGATCTCGACCTTGCCCGCCGCCGCGTCGGCCGCGCAGCAGGAGACTAGGAGGCGGGTGACGTACCAGGTGCCGTCGTCCCCGTGGGTGACGAAGCCGGTCAGACTGACCGTACGGCCCTTCAGGGACCGTCCGCTGTCGAAGATCGCGCGCGAGCTGAACTCGCCGACCGTCAGCTTCAGCGGATTCCCGGCGGGCAGCGCGGGGAACGCGCCCACGCCCTGCGCGGCCTGCTGCGCCGCCTCCCGGTCCGCGCTGTACGAGCCCAGGGCGGGCGGCGGGAAGAGGAGCAGCGCGAGGGCGGGAAGGGTGAGCAGCCAGGCGATCCGGGGCCCGTGGCCATGACTGTGACCATGACCGTCGTCGGCACCGTCGTGCACACCACCGTCGTGCTCGTGACCGTCATCCTCGTGGCCGTCCGCCTCCGCCTCGCCCCGCCGGGCCAAGGCGGCCACCACCCCGAGCACCACCAGCACCACCCCGGACACCACCAGGTAAGGCCGCAGCCCCACCTGCACATACCGCAGATACAGCTCGCTGAACAGCGAGATCCGCAGCACCGCCCCGCCCGTGAGCAGCAACAGCACGGCAGCCCCGTACCGCCTCACAGCAACCACCACCCGACGACAACACTGCTGGCGACCGCGACCACCCACGTCGCCGAGGAGAACCGGACGGCGAAGGACCGGCCGAAGGTGCCCGCCTGGAGGGCGAACAGTTTCAGGTCGACCATCGGGCCGACCACCATGAAGGCGAGCCGGGCCGTGGGCGAGAAGCCGCTGAGGGAGGCCGCGACGAAGGCGTCCGCCTCGCTGCACACGCACAGCACCACCGCCAGTACGGCGAGCAGCAGCACGGACAGCCAGGGCGAGCCGGTGAACACGTCGAGCACGGATCTCGGTACGACGATGTTGAAGGTCGCCGCCGCGCCCGCGCCCAGTACCAGGAAGCCGCCCGCGTGCAGGAAGTCGTGCTGGAGCCCGGGCAGGAACCCGCGCCAGCCGGAGTCCGCCGACCCACCGGCCGACGTCGGCTTCCGCAGCCACTCGTCGCGCCCGAACCGCGCCCAGAGCCAGCCCATGATCACCGAAGTGGCGAGGGAGGCGACCAGCCGCCCGAGCACCATGTCCGGCTGCCCGGGGAAGGCGATGGAGGTCGCCACGAGCACCACGGGATTGATGGCCGGGGCGGAGAGGAGGAAGGCGAGTGCCGCGGCCGGAGCCACGCCCCGCCGCATCAGGCTCCCCGCGACCGGCACGGACGCGCACTCGCACCCCGGGAGTACGACCCCGGCGGCGCCCGCGATGGGCACGGCGAGCGCCTGGTTGCGCGGCAGCAGCCGGGTGAACACCTTCTCGGGTACGAAGGCCGCGATCGCCGCCGACACCACCGTGCCGAGGAGCAGGAAGGGCACCGCCTGGACGACGACCGCCGTGAACACCGTCCACCAGGCGGCCACGGCAGGCGTGTACAGGTCGAGGGCGAGGGTCGGACCGAGGACGGAGGCGACGGTCGCGATGACGATCAGCGCGAGCCCGGCGACGACGGCGTAGAAGACCGCGCGGACGGCGAACCGCAGCCCGTCGACCACACGAGCCCCGCCGCCGTACTGGCCGTACCCGCCGCCGTGCTCGCTGTCCACGCGCTCGTACCGTCCCGGTGAAGTGTGCAGAGGTCCGGCCGCAGGCTAACCCCCGGGACTGTGCGCCACCCAACCTTCGTCAAAGAGGAGGCTGTGCGGGCGCGGGCCCGAGGGTGGTCGTCCCGGGGGCCGTACGGTGGCCCAGCCCCGTCCGATAGGCGTCCAGCGCGGCCTCGACGCGTCCCGTCCGGCGCAGCAGATCGCCGAGCAGCCGGCACAGGTCGGCCAGGTCACCGGCGGCACCGGCCCGCTCCAGCACGCTCAGGGCGCGTACGTAGTGCTCCTCCGCCGTCTCGGTGTCCCGGGCGTCCTCGGCGATGATGCCGAGGAGCCGGTGGGCGGCGGCCGAGTGCATGGCGCCGCGCTCCGACGAGAAGTCCCCGAGTACGTCGTGCAGCAGCGCCGCCGCCTCCTCGGACTTGCCACGCCGGTGCAGTACGTCGGCCAGCTCGACCGCGACCTGGCTGCTGTAGAGGGCGGCACGCTTGGCGGAGAGCATGGCCTGCGCCTCCCGCAACTCCCCCTCCGCACGGGCGAGTTCGCCCTGCTGGGCGTACAAATACCCGCGCATCCAGTGGCAGTTGGCCAGCTCGGTACGGATCTGGAGCTGCCGGTACAGCTCGGAGGCCTTCGCGAGCGAGGCGTCGGCCTCCGCGTACCGTCCCTCGGCGAGCATCGTCCGGGCGACCTGCCGGTGCATGCGGGCGATCAGCGCGGGGTCGCTCACCTGCGGGGCGAGTGCGAGGGCGAGTTCGGCGGCCTGGGCGGCCCGGGCGTGGGCGCCCATGTCCATGTAGGGGGCGATGGAGCTGGCGTACAGCGGCAGCAGCGCATCGGGATCGTGCAGCCCGCTGCGGTTCAACTCGTCGATCGTGGACTCGAGAAGGTATACGGAATAACGGAGTTCACCGGCGAGATAGTGAGCGACGGCCCGCCCCCGTAGAGCAGGCACGCGCCCCGTGAGCGGCCCGTCGGCCAGACACCTTTCCGCCAGCTCGAAGTGCTCCTGGGCGGCGGCGAGATCACCGGTCTCCACCCCGCACTCGCCGAGCCCGAGCAGCGCGGCGGCCTCTTCGGGGAGGAGCCCGAGCCGCGCGGCCTCCTCCCTCAACTCGCCGTACTGCTTGGCCGCCGCCTCGGTCTCGCCGGTGGCGAGGGTGCGCTGGGCGTCGGTGAGCCGGAGCCGAACATCCGTGGCCAGATGGGCCGGACGCCCGGTCACCAGCTCCTCGTACGCCACCCCGAGCCGCTCGGCGATGTGCCGCAGCGCCTCGTCGGAGGCCCGTACGCGGCCCGCCTCCAGCGTGGAGATGTACGCGGGGGTGTAGGCGGGCTCCGCCAACTGCCTCTGCGTCAGCCCCTGCTCGATACGCAGCCGCTGCACCCTGCGCCCGATGACTTCCGGGTCGTCGCGCTCCGCCATCGCCCAACTCCCCTGCGCCTACTTGCCGTTGAGGTCCGTCAAGCTCTACGTTAAGCCACGGATTAAACGCGCTTAATACATCGCTGTTATCGCTGTTGTTGCTGTCGTCGCTGTTGTTGCGAGGTTGCCGTGCTCTCACACACCAGAGCGATCTGCGCGGCGATCGTCGCCGCCGCCACACTCATCATCGCAGCGAACGCGGGGCCGGCGCGGGCGGCGGAGCCGCAGCGGCCCCCGGAGGCTGCGCCGTCCGCGCCCGCCGAGTCCGACTTCGCGCTCCACCACTTGGGGTAATCGTCGCTGGGCCGCGCTCACCATGATCAATAGCCTGAGGTCCGGCGCGTGCTCTCGCGTCTGTCGGACGGAGAAGGCGAGCGCCCCGGTGAGACTCCCGATGTTGCAGCGTATGGCCTGGCTGACCGCGGCGACCGCGCTGCTGACGATGCCCGGCACGGCTCCGGCCGATGCGGACGTCGTATGGCAGCAGGTCGGCGGTGACGCCCGCAGCGGGGTCAGCGGCCTCGCCTACGAGGGCCGCACCGGAGACGGCACCGGGGTGAACGTGCTCGCCGTGCACGACAACAAGGGGTCCGGGCAGAAGCGGCTGTCCCGGATCACCCACTGGGACGGCGCCGACGGCATCTCCCCGATCACCTGGTCCGGGGCGGAGCCCGTCGACCTGGAGGCCATCGAGGCCATCCCCGGGGCGCCGGGCGAGTACCTGGCGCTGACCGGCCGCGGGGTCGTCTTCCGCCTGAAGGTCGACGGCCCCACGGCGACGGTCGTCGACTACACGCCGCTGCCCACGATCGGCGAGGGCGACGACTTCGAGAGCTTCGCGATCGTCGCCCAGAACGGAAAACTCGCGGCCCTGTGGGCGGACCGGGGAGCGGGCGCGGCCCGCCCCGCAACGCTCTACGCGGCACCCTTGACCTTCGCCCCCTGGGGCCAGCCCCTGTTCGGCACGGTGACCCGCCGCCCCTACCAGGCGCCGTACCCGACCGCCACATCCACACGCCACATCTCCGACATCTCGGTGACCCCCTCCGGCCGCATCCTCACGAGTTCGGCATCGGACGCCGGCGACAACGGCCCGTTCGACTCGGCGGTGAGCGACACGGGCCGGGTGACGGTATCGGCGGCGGGCCGGGTACGGATCACCCTCGGGGCGTCCCCGACGGTGCTCGGAACCTTCCCCGGCTACAAGATCGAGGCGGTGGAGTGCCTCCCCGACTCCACGGACACCCTCCTGGGCACCGACGACGAGAACCTCGGCGGGTTCGTACGGACGGTGTCGTACTGCGGGAGCTGATCCCGGCGGTGTGGGCAGTGTGGGCGGTGTGGGCGGTGTGACATGAGGCCGGTCTCCAGGCCCCGGTCAGGGTCGTGGAGACCGAGCCGCCCCTCAGAACTCCGCCGTGACCAGCTCGAACCCCAAGGGCGCGGGCAAGGGCACGGTCAGGCCCAGTCTGTGCTTGAGGCTCTTGGCGTAGTCGTCGCCCGACGGCTCGGAGTACACCAGGACCTCGCCCTCCTCCCGGTCGATCAGGAGGTGGACGGGGATGCCAGCACGCCAGCCTTCGGGGGCCGCCGCGCTGAACAGCTCGAAGGCCTGCACGATGCCCGACCCCGCCGCCATCACCATGGCACAGGCCTCCTTCGCCCTCGTTCAGCGCGACTGTCCCAGAGTTGAGCGACGGGTCGGATACGGAATTCGGAACAGTCACTCGGACGAGCGCGAACCCGTCAGCGGGCTCTTCCCCCCGCTCACCCCGAAGTAGATCGCCCCCGCGACCAGCACCCCGATGAACCAGGAGTACGGCCCGAGTGCCGCCCCGTACCCGGACGGGCCGTACGTCGGGAGGATGCTGGAGAAGACAGCCCCCACTGCCGCCGCCGCGAAGGCGCGTATGTTCCAGCCGCCCTGGAAGCGGAACTCGCCGTCCTCCTTGTAGAGGTCGGGGACGTTCAGCTGGGCCTTGCGGAGGAGGTAGTAGTCGACGACGACCACGCCGAAGATCGGGCCCATCGTCGAGCCGATGGCGTTGACGAAGCTCGGGGCGTTGTCCCAGGGGTGGAGGGGGTAGAGGAGGAGGGCGATGACCGCCGCGATCAGGCCGCCTCGCTTGAAACTGATGTGCTTCGGGGCCACGTTGGCGAAGTCGAAGGCCGGGCTCACGAAGTTGGCGACGACGTTGATGCCGAGCGTTGCCACCGCGAAGGTCAGGGCGGCCAGGAGGACCAGGAACGCGCTGTCGAACTTGGCGGAGATCGCGGCCGGTTCGAGGATTACCTCGCCATACACCTTGCTGGCAGAGGCCGTTGTCAGCGCCGCCACCAGGGAGAACAGGATCAGGTTCACCGGCAGGCCCCAGACGTTGCCCTTCTTGAGGGTCTTCTCGTCCGGGGTGAAGCGGGCGAAGTCGCCGAAGTTCAGGAACAGCGCGGCGAAGTACGTCACCCAGGTCGCCGCGATGGCCGCTATCGCGGCGAACGAACCCGGCGTCACGTCCAGACCCGTCGCGCTCTTCGCCAGCGCGGCCAGGTCCTTGGCCGGCATGTCGATGGAGAGGGAGAGGGTGCCCGCCTTCACCGAGAGGGCCACCGCCAGCACCAGCATCATCAGCCAGACCGCCGGGCCCGCGAAGTCCTGGAACCGGCGGACCGTCTCCATCCCCTTGCTGATGATGAGGAGTTGGGCCGCCCAGACGGCCAGGTAGCAGATCACTTCCAGGCCGCTGTGGTCGAAGAGGCGGGTCGTCTCGTGCAGGTCCTTCGGGCCGTCGTAGCGGATCAGGAAGGCCACGATCGCGCCCGCCGCCGCGCTGGTCTGGGCGCCGTACCAGAAGGTGGCGACCACGGCCCGTACGAGTGCGGGGACGTTGGCGCCGAAGGTGCCGAACGAAGCGCGGGCGAGGACGGGATACGGGACGCCCGTCTTCACGCCCGCCTTTCCGATCAGCGTCATCAGGTAGTAGATGATCAGCGATCCGACACCGATGCCGATCAGGAACTTGAAGGTGTTACCGGCGACCAGGAACAGGCTCGCGGCGAGGAAGTAGCCGTACAGGCTGTGTACGTCCGAGGTCCACACGTTGAAGATGCTGAACGCGCCCCACTTGCGCTCGGTGGCCGGGGCGAGGTCCTCGTTGTAGAGCCGGGGGGAGTAGCCCTCGGGGAGCGGCGTCGAGGTTGGCACGGACTTGGTGTCCGTGCCCTCCGCGTCTCTGTCCGTGTCCGTCATCGCGTTCTCTTCCTGCGCGGGTCGCCACGATGGCGCCGGATGGCGTAAAGAGAACGGGCAGGGTGTTTCTCCCAAATGCCGCAGACGTAACCGACCCGTCAACGGAAGTTCTTTTCCGTTGAACGAAACGGGGCCGTGTCGATCAGCGCCTGGTCGTCGTACCCTGCTACATCGCCACGGGGATGCGATCAAGAAGAGGTTGGGCCGGGAACGCCATGGCTGAAGAAGACGAGAAGCGGCAGAACATGAAGTGCAGAACATGAAGTGGCGAAGGGCGCGCACGGGCTGGCACGAGGTCCCGCTCGCATTCGTGGCCTTCATGCTTCTGGGCAGCGCGGTCCTGAGGTTCGTGTTCGCGCTGTTCGTGCTCGGCTTCGGGTTCTCCGTCGAGAAGCTGGTGGATGCCCTGCTCGATCTGGTCGGGGGTGTGGTCATCTCCTGCGGGCTGCTTTGGATCTTCGCCCGCTTCAGATCGAGAAGGAGGAAAAGGAGCGCGCAGGGCTGAGCGGCCCGGGCCGGAAACAACAAAGGCAAGGAGTTCTGAACTCCTTGCCGTACTCAAGGTATAGCGCACAGGGGGGCTTGCGGCAAGGCCCCCGTTGTCCCGCAGAATCTCCGGTCTAGGCCGTGGAACTGCGGAAACGGGGAGTCTCGAAGTGCGTGTATTGCTGTCCACCTATGGGTCGCGCGGGGATGTCCAGCCGATGGCCGCGCTCGCCGTCGCGCTGCGGGGACTCGGTGCCGAGGTGCGGGTGTGTGCGCCGTCGGACGAGGAGTTCGCGAAGTTGCTGGCCGGGGTCGGGGTGGAGTTCGTGCCGGCCGCCGATCCGGTGCGTGCGGTGGTGACCGGGGGCGCTCCGATGACACCGGAGGGGCTGCCCCAGCGGGCCGCCGCCTTGACCGTCGCCCAGTACGAGGCGGTCCTGGCGGGAGCTGAGGGGTGTGATGCCGTCGTCGCCACCGGGCTCGTTCCTGCCGTGGCCGCGGCCCGGTCCGTGGCCGAGAAGCTCGGCGTTCCCTTCTCCTACGTGGCCTACTTTCCGACCATGCTGCCGTCCCTCCACCACAGGCCGCACGCGCTGCCCGGGCGGCCGTTCCCGCCCGACGAGACCGACAACCGGGTGCTCTGGGAGATCAACTCCGAGAACTTCGGCCTTCTTTACGGGCCCGGTATCAACTCCCATCGGCAGGCGGTCGGGCAGGCCGTCGTGGACGACATCGTCCGGCATGTCTTCACCGAGCGGCCGTTGCTCGCCGCCGACCCGGTCCTCGCCCCCTGGCCACAGCAGGAAACGGGGCCCTCCGATCTCGACGTCGTGCAGACCGGTGCCTGGATGCTGCCCGACGAACGGCCCCTGTCCGGCGACCTGTTGGCGTTCCTCGCCGGCGGTGAGCCGCCCGTTTACGTCGGGTTCGGCAGCATGCCCATGCGGGAGTCGGCCGACGTCGGCCAGGTCGCCGTCGAGGCCGTGCGTGCGCAGGGGCGGCGGGTGCTCCTCGGGCGCGGGTGGGCCGACCTGGGGCTCGTCGACGAGCAGGACGACTGTTTCGTCGTCGGCGACGTCAACCACCAGGCCCTGTTCCCCCGTACGGCCGCCGTCGTGCACCACGGCGGCGCCGGTACGACGACCACGGCCGCGCGGGCCGGTGCGCCCCAGGTGATCGTGCCGCAGCTCGTGGACCAGCCCTACTGGGGCGCCCGGGTCGCCGAGTTGGGCATCGGGGCGGTGCACGACGGTCCGACGCCGACCTTCGAGTCCCTCTCCGCCGCGCTCACCATCGCCCTCGCCCCCGAGACCCGCGAACGGGCCACCGCCGTGGCCCCCACCGTCCGTACCGACGGCGCGAACGTCGCCGCGAAGCTGCTGCTCGACTCGGATCGGAGCTGATCCAGTGACACCTCTGACCGCCGCCACCAGTGCTTTCGACCTTCCCGAGCGGCTCTCGGCCAAGGCCGACCCGAAGCTGATCTCCCGCGACGAGCAGCACTTCGCCGCCATCGCGGAGTGTCTGGAACAGACGATCGCCGAGCTGTCCGACCGGCTCGACGCCACACGCAGGGCGCCCGGCGGTACCGGGCGCGAGGCCATGGACCGGGACACCGAAATCCACCAACTCACCGGTCGGCTGCGCGCCCTGCGCCGCTTCGGGCTCGACCTCTGCCTCGGGAACATGGTCGGCGCGGACGATCCCGAGCAGCCCGTGTACGTCGGACGGCTCGGCCTCACCGACAGCAGCGGGCGTCGGCTGCTGCTCGACTGGCGTTCGCCCGCCGCCGAGCCGTTCTTCGGGGCCACCCACGGCAACCCGATGGGGCTGGCGAGCCGGCGCCGGTACCGCTGGACCGACGGCCGGATCAGCGACTACTGGGACGAGGTGTTCGCAGCGGGCGAGTTCGACGAACACTCCGCCGCCCTCGACGACCAGTCCGCCTTCATCGCCAGTCTGGGCAGCAACCGGTCGCCGCGTATGCGTGACGTGCTCGGCACCATCCAGGCCGACCAGGACGCCATCATCCGCGCGGGTTCGCGGGGCGCGCTCGTCGTCGACGGCGGGCCGGGCACCGGCAAGACGGTCGTCGCGCTGCACCGTTCCGCCTACCTCCTCTACGCCGACCCGCGTCTCGGTCATCAACGCCGTGGCGGCGGCGTGCTGTTCGTCGGTCCGCACCGGCCGTACCTCGCGTACGTCGCCGACGTCCTCCCCAGCCTCGGCGAGGAGGGCGTGCAGACCTGCACCCTGCGGGACCTCGTGGACGAGGGTGCGTCGGCGGCGGTCGAGGCCGACCCGGACGTGGCCCGGCTGAAGTCGTCCGTCGACCTGGTGAAGGCGATCGAGAAGGCCGTCCGCTTCTACGAGGAGCCACCGACCCGGGGAATCACGGTCACGACCCCCTGGTCCGAGGTCCGGCTGACCGCCGGCGACTGGGCCGTCGCCTTCGAATCCGCCCCCGGCGTGCCCCACAACGAGGCCCGCGACCAGGTCTGGGAGGAACTGCTGACGATCCTCGCCGAGAAGCACGAGGAGGCCGACCCGGACAACGACCTCGGCGTCTCGCCCGCCCAGCTGCGCAAGTCCCTTGCGGGGGACGGTGAGTTGGTCAGCACCTTCAACCGCGCCTGGCCGCTCCTCGAAGCGACCGACGTGGTCGGAGACCTGTGGTCCGTCCCCGCCTATCTGCGGATGTGCGCGCCCTGGCTCAGCCCTGCGGACGTACGGACACTCCAGCGCGCGGACGCCCACGCCTGGACGGTGTCCGACCTGCCGTACCTCGACGCGGCCCGGCAGCGGCTCGGTGACCCGGAGGCGGCCCGGCGGAAGCGCAGGCACGACACCGTCCTCGCCGCCCAGCGCGAGCGTATGGACCAGGTCGTCGACAACCTCATCGACGCGGCGTCCGCCTCCGGCGCCGACGGAGACGAAGGGGTGGGTCTGGTGCGGATGCTGCGCGGCCAGGATGCCAAGGTCAGCCTGGTCGACGAGTCCGAACTGCTCACCGCCGACCCGGACCTGCTCGCCGGTCCGTTCGCGCACATCGTCGTGGACGAGGCCCAGGAACTGACCGACGCGGAGTGGCAGATGCTGCTTCTCCGGTGCCCGTCGAGGAGTTTCACGATCGTCGGGGACCGCGCGCAGGCCCGGCACGGGTTCACGGAGTCGTGGGAAGAGCGGCTCGAACGGGTCGGTCTTGACCGCGTCACCATGGCTTCGCTGAGCATCAACTACCGGACGCCTGAAGAGATCATGGCCGAGGCCGAGCCGGTCATCCGGGCCGCCCTCCCCGACGCCAACGTCCCTACGTCCATCCGCAGCGGCGGTGTCCCTGTCGTCCACGGTCCGGTGTCCGACCTGGACGGCGTCCTCGACACCTGGCTCGCCTCGCACGCGGACGGCATCGCGTGCGTCATCGGTGACCCCGGGTACGAAGCGACATCCCGGGTGCGGTCACTCACCCCGGAGCTGTCCAAGGGGCTCGAATTCGACCTGGTGGTCGTCATCGACCCGGAGTCGTTCGGCGAGGGGATCGAGGGAGCGGTGGATCGCTACGTCGCGATGACTCGGGCGACGCAGCAACTCGTCGTCCTCACCGGGTCCAGCTGACCAACGCGGCGAAGGCCTCCGGCGTGAGCGTGAGAGCGCCCAGGTCGGGGGCCTTTGAGTCGCGGACGGCGATGTGGGGGGTGAGGGGGGCGACTTCGACGCAGTCGCCTCCGGTGTTGCCGCTGTACGAGGACTTACGCCAAGCGGCGGTGCCGAGGGGGGCGCACTCGACACACTCGCCGCCCGTGTCGCCGCTGTACGACGACTTACGCCACCGCGCTGCCGACAGGTCCTGCCTGGTGCCCATAACGCTCCTCCATCACCCGAGCGATCAACTCGGCCGAAGCCTCCACGGAGAGGGCAGCGGCCTGCAAATGATCGTATCGGAGGAAGCCTTCCCTGAGTGCGTCCGGATTGGCGGTCATGTGCCCCTGGACGAAGTCCTCGGTGTAGACGATGTTCGGGTCGTCGTCGAAGCGCATGAGAGTGAACGAGCCCATCAACCCGGGGTGTTGACCGGCCGCGAAGGGCAGCACCTGAACCTGGGTCCAGCCGTCCGAAGGCAGTTCCAACAGGCGGGAGAGTTGGTTTCGCATGATCTCCCGGCTGCCGATCTGCCGGTGCAGTACCGCCTCGTCCAACACCACCCACGCCACCGGCGGTTGCTCTCGCTCCAGGATCCGTTGCCGCTCCATCCGAGCGGCCACCTGTGCGTCGAGGTCCGCATGGTTCCGTACGCCGAGCACCGCCCGCGCGTACTCCGGGGTCTGCAGAAGGCCGTACACCAACTGAGCCTGATACGTGGAGATGAAGGTCGCACGCGCCTCCATCTCCGCATACGCCTGGAACCAGTGCGGGAGTTGGCTGCGCAGCACCAGCCCCACCAGCCGCGAGAACATCCCGTCCGCTCCCAGCGCCGCGTCCACGCGCTCGGCGAACTCCCGGGTCGGGACCTTCGTCGCGGTCTCGACCTGGCCGATCAGGGAACCCGTACAGAAGATGCAGCCGCCCAACTGCCCCTGAGTCAGGCCTGCTTCCTCTCTCTTCCTCCTCAGCTCGAAGCCGAAGTAGTCCAGCGGAGAGGCACTGGGGTCGAGTTCGCGGATGTTGGGCACAGCGGGCCACCTCCAAGCTGACGCTTCGCGTCGTTGGATTCACGATGTAGCCCAGCGTAACCACGGCACTCCATTCTGGTGACGTGAATGACGAAAGCCCACTTGGGTCGAGGTACGGCATGAACTTCGCCCTCGGTGACCACTCGGCCCGGCACCTGCGGTGCATCCTGCGGACGTACCTCAACGTCTGGGGCATGCCCGGCCTCGCCGACTCCGCCACCCTCGCCCTGACCGAGCTGGTCTCCAACGTCGTACGGCATGTTCCCGACCGGCGTGCCACCGTACTGATCCTGCGGCGGACCAACGGAGTCCTCGTCGAGGTCACCGACACGGAACCGCGGGGTCCGGAGTTTTCCACAGCTGTGGATGAAGAACGCGGGCGCGGACTCCTGATCGTCGAGGCCGTCACCGACCGGTGGGGCTGGTACAGCCTGCCCACGCATCCCACACGTACCGGGAAGACCGTCTGGTTCGAGTGCGAGAGCAAGGAGCCGGTGTGATGGAAACCATGACATACCCCCCTCCTTCTGCCCCCTCCTCCCGCATACCGTGGAGCGATGTCCCCCTTGGCCAAGATCAGCAGCGCGTTCGCGCCCCGTTTCGCGGAGTTCGTGTTCGAGCCTGCCTTCACGGCCGCCGTGGACCAGCACGTCGCGGAGATACGGGAGCGACTGCAAGCCAATCACCCCGGGCTCGTCCCCCGGCAGCCGCACCGCGAAGACCTCGCCGACTACGCCCTCGGATTCCTCGACGCCCTCGACGAACTCGACTGGCGCGAACCCGTCGGCCACGACTACGCGGTGTGCCGCCTCACCGCTATCAGCTGGCTGGTCGAGCGGCACGACCTCCTCGCCGCGCCCACCGAATGACGACCTAGGGCCTTTCGTACGGGACCCAGGCCCGCTCGCCCGCGTCGTTCGTGCCGTACCAGTAGTGCGGCATTCCCTTGACGCTGGTCGTGTGGAACGGGCGGCCGTGGTCGTCGATGCGGATCGTGCCGGTGCGGCCCTGGGACGACCAGTCGAGTTCGAGGTACCAGCGGGCGTCGTACGCCTGTGTCGTCGCGTCGACCAGCAGCACCTCCGGGTCCTCGGCTGAGACGCGGTACGGGAAGCGCACGGCCGGGATGGTCTGTTCCCTGTCGGTGCCGTCCTTCGGGTGGGCGACGGGGCGGTCGGCATCCAGGTTCACGGTGAAGCGGCGGGGCGTGAGATCACCGCCGCAGCCCTGGTCCATGGCGTACGCGGTCCCGGTGGCCGGGGTGCCGCGGCTGACGACACGGACGTGGAGTGCCTCCAGGACCACGGCCGTGGACGACTTCCCCTGCACCGACACCTGCACCGTCGTATGGCGCCCGTGCACCGCACCCTGCGTCGCCGCCCACACCCCGGCGTCCTGCTCCACCGGCGGCGGAGGCACTCGTACGGGCGGCTGGTCGATGACGTAGTCGTGGCCGCAGCCCTTGTCCCAGACCAGGGAGTCGGTGGTCCAGGCGAGGGGCAGGCCGGTGGCCGGCTTCGCGGCCGGGGCGGGATCCGCCTCCTGCCGGGGGCCGGGAGAGGAGGGGTCGTCCGACAGGACAGACGTATATGCGCTGCTCAGAGTGGCCAGCAGCGCGCAGGCGACAGCGACGGACGTCAGGAATCGTCGGCGGCGGTACCAGGGCCGGGGAGCGGGAGAGGGTGTGGGTGTGGGGGCGGGTGCGGGTGCGGGGGCGTCCGGTTCCGATTCCAATTCCGGTGCCGGTTCCGGTGCCGGTTCCGGCGCCGCCACTTCCGCCGCCTTCTCCTCCGCCGCCGACCCCGCCGCACCCACCCGCTGCCGAGCCGCCACCGCCGACAACCACAGCCGGTGCAGTTCGAGCCGTTCCTCCGGGGTCGCCCCGCTGAAGGCCGCGAGGCGCTCCACGGGGGCGAAGTCCTGCGGCACCGCCTCGCCCGCGCAGTACCGGTGCAGCGTGGAGGTGTTCATGTGGAGGCGGCGGGCCAGGGAGCCGTAACTCCGGTCCGTGCGGTCCTTCAGGCCGCGCAGGAGCGCCGCGAACTCCTCGACCTCATCGACCTCATCGACGTCGTCCCGAATCGACACCGTTCCTCCGTCGTCCGCCCGCGTTCCCGTATCCCAGGCACTCATGTCCCTGCACGTCAGACGGGCCGGGATGGTTCCACCGTCGGCGGCCGTTGTGCCCGGCTCCGGCGACCGCCAATGCTCTTGGTGTCGCACCGAACGACATGGCGCAGTGGCACATGAGAAAAGGAATACGCACATGGACAGCGTGAACGACATGAACAAGAAGTCCCCCGCACACCCCGCACGCCCCGCCCACCCCGCACACCGTCGTCCGGGCCGCCGCCTCGCGGCCGTCGCCGTCGGCCTCGCCCTGGCTGTCGGACTCGGTGTGTCGACGCAGATGTCGGCGCAGGCGTCCGTCCCCGCCTCCGCGAAGGTGTCCACAAAGGCGGCCGCCACCGCGCAGAAGCCGATCAGCGGCACAACCGGCCAAGTGGTGACCCGGGTCGCCGACTTCTACGGCGCGTACGTCGACGCGAAGGGCGACTACACGGACCCGGATGCCGCGCTGGCCACGGCGCTCCGCAAGCACTACCTGACGCCCGACTTCGCCAAGCGGCTGGCGGCCTGGGAGAAGAAGAACGGGGTGGACGGCGTCCTGCGGGCCCAGAACGTGCCGGTGCGGTGGACGGTGGCCGACAACGGGAGCATGGGTCACAGTCACGAGGTCGTCGTCACCTTGACCTTCGGCAGCGGGACAACGACGCAGAAGATCAAGCTCTTCGTGCTGGTGGAGCGGTACAACCACATCTCCGGCATCGAGACCACGAGCGCTCGCTGACCCATCTTGGTCTAGACCTTGACGTGTCCCGTTCACGAGAGCAATCTGAGAGCGCTCTCAAGCACGCGCAGCAAACACAGCACGCATGCGAGGACACGAGGAGGACGAACTTGTTTGCCACTCGGAAGGTGCTGGTGCCCCTGGTCGCCGCAGCGGCCGTCGCCACGGGACTCACGGCCGCCGGGCCCGTGACCCGCGCGGCGGCCGCGGTGCCCACGACCATCCCGCTCGACTTCAAGAACAACTCCGGGCGCGGCGACCAGATCTACGTCTACAACATCGGGACCCTGCTCTCGACCGGACAGCAGGGCTGGGCCGACGCCAACGGGACGTTCCACGCCTGGCCCGTCGGCGGCAACCCGCCGACCCCCGCGCCCGACGCGTCGATCGCCGGTCCGGCCAACGGGCAGACGATGACGCTCCGGATGCCGAAGTTCTCCGGGCGGGTCTACTTCTCCTACGGCCAGAAGCTGGTCTTCAAGCTGACCACCGGCGGTCTCGTGCAGCCCGCCGTGCAGAATCCCTCCGACCCGAACGCGAACATCCTCTTCAACTGGACCGAGTACACGCTGAACGACGCCGGCCTGTGGCTCAACAGCACGCAGGTCGACATGTTCTCGGCCCCGTACGCGGTCGGCGTCAAGAACACCTCCGGTGCCGTCAAGAACACCGGTCATCTGAAAGCGGGCGGTTACGCCGGGGTCTTCAACGCCCTGCGGGCGCAGCCCGGCGGCTGGGCGGGCCTCGTCAAGACCCGCTCCGACGGGACGATCCTGCGCGCCCTCTCCCCGGGCCACGGCATCGAGGCGGGCGCCCTCCCCGGCACCGTCATGGACGACTACATCAACCGGGTGTGGACGAAGTACGCCACGTCCACGCTGACGGTGACGCCCTTCGCGGACCAGCCCGCCACCAAGTACTACGGCAGGGTCTCCGGCAACGTCATGAACTTCACCAACGGTTCCGGCGCGGTCGTCACCACCTTCCAGAAGCCCGACGCCGACAGCGTCTTCGGCTGCCACAAGCTCCTGGACGCCCCGAACGACCAGGTGCGCGGCCCGATCTCCCGCACCCTGTGCGCCGGCTACAACCGCTCCACGCTCCTGACCAACTCCAGCCAGCCCGACACGAGTTCGGCCGGCTTCTACCAGGACTCGGTGACCAACCACTACGCCCGGACGATCCACGCGCAGATGGCCGACGGCAAGGCATACGCCTTCGCCTTCGACGATGTCGGCGCCCACGAGTCGCTGGTCAACGACAGCAACCCGCAGACGGCGTACATCACGCTCGACCCGTTCAGCTGACGCAGACCTTCCGGTACGGCACCTCCGGCACGTACGTCTCCCACTGCTCCCGCGAGAGATCGGCGCCGGCGCCCGCCCGGGCGCACACCCGGGTGGCCGCCCGGTCCGCGTCCACGACGTACCGCTGGAGCGGGACATGGGCGCTCCCCGCGTACAGCGTGCCGCTGTCGGCGCCGAAGGCGAGGGAGTCGATCTGCTCGCCGGGTGTGGTGAGCGGGCCGCCCAGGGGCTGTTGGGTGGCGATGTCCCAGAGCTGGAGTGTGCCGGTGCTGCCGCCGACGGCGAGGGTCGCGCCGTCGGGGCTGACCGCCAGCGCGCTGACCGACTCCGGTTCCTCGCCGAGGGGAGCGGGGAAGACGTTGCGCAGGATGCCCGTACGGTGGCTCAACTCGCCGTCCCACAGGGCCACTCGGCCGGTCTGGTCGCCCGCCGCGAGGCGTGAACCGTCGGCGGCGAAGGCGAGGGCGCCGATCTGCTCGCCCTGGACCAGCTCCTCGCCGGTGACCTTGCCGGTGACGTTGCCGGTGACCTTGCCGGTGACGTTGCCGCCGGTCTTCGTCGCGGGCAGGCGGGCGGTTCGGTTGTCGCCGACGAGGAGGCGGCCGTCGGGGCGGACGGCCAGGTGGGTGCTGGTCAGGCCGGGGATCACCGTCGGTCGAGGACCCGTCACGGTCGTCCACGCCTCGTTCGTCGGCTCGCCCAGTACCGGGAGGCGGGTCGCGTACAGGGTGTCGCCCGCTGGGCCCAGGGCCAGGGCGACCACCGGGGCGGCGGACTCGCCGGTCGCCAGGTCCAGGGTTGCGCGGGCTCGGGCGTGGGTGGTGTCCCAGACGGTGAAGCGTTGCGGGGCCGCATTCCTGCCGGGGGCCGAGACGCCGTACGAGAGTGTCTTGCCGTCGGGGCTGAAGGCGAGGAGGGCCACCATGTGCTCCGGGATCACCGGGTCGGCGGGGTCGGTCGACACCGGCCGGGGCGGGGCCGGGAGAGTGCTCAGGAGGTGGCCGTCGGAGGTGGCTCGGAGTTCGAAACGGTAGCGGTCGCCGACGAGTTCGGCGGTGGCGTACGTGCGGGCGTCCGGGCTCATCCGTACGGCCGTCAGCGGGTGCTCGCGCCAGGAGGGGGTGACCGCCGGGCCCAGTTCCAGGCAGTGGACGGCGCCGCCTTCGAGGTAGCGCAGGATGTTCGGGTGGGCGGGGTCCCAGGAAAGTCCGTACAGGTGCTGGTTGTTGAGGGGGTGCCGGAACACGGGGGCCGCCGGGTCGGACAGCCGCCACACCCGGATCTCCTCGCCGTCGGCGGTCGCGAGGAAAGTGCCGTCCTTCGTGAACACGGCCCGTTCCGCGCCCGGTTCGGCGATGTCGGCGACCTCGCGGGCCGACTCGGTGTCCCAGACCTTCGCGCCGGACTTCGAGAGCGCGGCGAGGCGGTCGCCGCCGGCGCCGCCGAACACCAGGGCCGTCTGTTCCTCCTCGCCGCACAGGCCCTGGGCCCGCTCCCACGGGCCGGGGCGGACGCGGTGGCGGGCGGTGTCCCAGACCTGCGGGGAGCCGTCGGCGGGGCAGACGGCGACCAGGCGGCCGTCGGTGCTCACGGCCGGGGTGACCAGGCCCGGCGCCCGCCCCTCGTACAGCACGTCTCCGTCGGTCAGGGACCGCAGGCGTACCCGGTCGTCGTCGATGTCGCTCACGAGGTAGCCGCCCGTGGTGATGTCGGCGTCGGAGGTGAAGGGGAGGGGGCGCGGGTCGCCGGTCCAGCGGTCGGTGGCCGTGTCCCACAGGCGGATGCCGTCGTCCCCGGCGATCGCGAGGACCCGGGCGTCGGGGCCGGCCGCGAGGACCTGCCCGGCCGGGAGCCGTCCGGAGGCGGTGCGGCGACCCTTGAGCACGTTCCAGGTACGCCAGGTGCGGCCGTCGACGCTGAGCAGCGTCCGGCCGGAGTCGGCGAGGAAGCGTGCGGGGCCGTTGCCCGGGGCGGGGTCGGTGAAGATGGCGTGTTCCGCCTGGGCGAGGGAGCCGAGCAGGGCGCGGCGGGCCTCGGGCAGCGGGGAGACGCGCCAGGCGGCGACGCCCAGCAGCATCGCGGTGTGCGGGTCGGTCGTCCGCATCGCGTCGGCGACCTCGGCGATCCGGCGGGCGGCGGTGTCGGTGCGGTGCCTCTCGTTGTCCTCGTGCTGCGTCCAGGCGGCGAGTCCGATGAGCGTCGCCACGGCCAGTACGGCGGACAGCGCGCCGACGAGGGTGCGGGAGCGGCGAGCGGTGACCGTCGCCGCCCGGCGCTCGGCCTCGCGGGCTTCGAGGGCAGCGGTGAGGAACTCCCGTTCCGGGGCGGTCAGTTCAGGGGCGCTGGTAGTGAGCGCTTCGGTTGGCGGGTTGTTCGTTCGCCGCGGGGCGGTGGGGGCTGGTCGCGCAGTTCCCCGCGCCCCTGGCGGGGCGCTGGCGCGCGCCCGCCATCCCCGAGGTCGCCATCCCCGGGGCCGGTCAGAGGCTCCCCCGCCACCGCTCCCGGCCCTCCCGGCCGCCCCAGCTGCCCCGGCTCCCCCGGACGCCCTGGACGCCCCGGACACCCCGAACAACTCCTCCGCGCGGACCAGGCGGCTCCCCCGGTACAACGCACCCGGATCACGGTCGTGCTCCAGCCACGCACGCGCCGCCTCCGCGAGCCGCCGGTGGTGGCGGATGCGCTCGCGGTCCTCCTCTATCCAGCCACGTAGCCTCGGCCAGGAGGTCATCAGTGCCTCGTGGGCGAGCTGGATGTCGTCCTCGTCGACGGTGACGAGGCGGTTGCGGGCCAGCTGCTCCACTACGGCCGGGACGTCCCGGTCGGCCCATTCGGCGAGTTCGGCGCGGGTGAGGGGGCGCCGGGTGTCGGCGGTGCCCCGGCCCGGCTCGATCAGGCCGAGGAGCAGCCGGCGGGCGGTGCGTGCCTGGGGCGGGGACAGGTGTCCGTACACCTGTTCGGCCGTCGCGGCGATCGCGCCGCTCACCCCGCCCGTGGCCTCGTACGCGCTGAGGGTGAGGAGCCGGCTGCGCCGCCGACGCCAGGTTTCGAGGAGGGCGTGGGAGAGCATCGGCAGCGCGCCCGGCTGGTCGAGGACCTCGTCCACGATCCGCGCGGTCAACTCCCGCTCGACGAGGAGTCCGGCGGCCTGTGCAGGGCCGACGACCGCCTCCCGCAGCTCGTCCGCCGTCATGGGGCCGACCAGCAGGCCCGCCCCGTACAGCGCGTCCGCGAGGTCGCGGTGTTCGGCGCAGCGGGGGTAGAAGTCGGCGCGTACTGCGATGAGGACCTTGAGCCTGCTCCTCGGGTCGCGGGCCGCCAGCAGCAGGTCGATGAACCGGTTCCGCTCCGCGCGGTCCCGGCACAGGGTGAAGACCTCCTCGAACTGGTCGACCACCACCCAGCTCTCCGGCTCCCCCTCGGCGGGGACCAGCAGATGCCCGTACGTCTGTGCGGGTCTGGCCCCGGGCATGAGCACCCGCAGCACGGCCGGGCAGCCGAGGTCGGCGATCTCCTCCCGCAGCCGAGGGATCAGCCCGGCCCGCAGCAGCGACGACTTCCCGCTCCCCGACGCCCCGAACACCACCGCGAACCGGTGCGAGCACACCAGCTCCTTCAGCTCGTCCACCAGCCGGTCCCGGCCGAAGAACAGCGCGCGGTCGTCCGGTTCGAAACGGGCGAGCCCCCGGTACGGCGGCGCCGCGTCCTCCGTCTCCGCGCGCAGGGCGCCCGCGGCCTCCGCGTCGGCGTCCTTCCACCGGGTCTCCCACTCACCCGGGTCGCCGCCGCACACCCGTACGTACCCCTGGACCACGGGGAGTGACGGCAAGCGCTTCCCCGCCGCCGCGTCGGACAACGTCGTCGCGGAGAAGCCCGCCGCCTCGGCCATCGTCCGGTACGACGGGCCGCCGGCCGCCTTGCGCAGTTCCCGCAGCTCATGAGCGAGCCGCTGCACGGGACCCGCCTCGGGGTCCACGGGTCTCTCGGGACGCCCCACGGGTCCACCCACTTTCGTCCACTTCGTTCACGCCGACGCAGCGGATGGCAACCGCTTTCGGGGCGGTCAACCTACGTTCGGTACGGATGCGGCGTAAACACTGTGTGGCCGAGGTGTGGCGCGGATGACAGCCATGGAAAGCGGCGCCGAACAACGTGGTGTGGAGCGTCGGGAATTGATTGACGTGATGAAAAGGGGTGCCGGTCAACTCCGCGCTTGCCAGTCTCGGTTCAGCACCGCCCCCCGCACCGAGCAAGTGGAGAGCACCCGCATGTCTCAGGCAGTCAAGGCAGTCCAGGCAGTCAAGAACCGCAAGAAGTCCCGCTTCGCGAGGGCCGCGCTCGTCGCCCTCAGCGCCACCGGCCTGACCGTCGGACTCACGGGCAGCGCCAACGCCGCCGTCCTGAACCCGCTGCCGTGGAACGCGAGCACCTTCCAGAACAAGTACATGCCGCTCTTCGACTACGACTCGGACAGCTGCTTCCCCGTCGCGGCGGTCGACGCGAGCGGCAAGCTCAACGGCGGCCTCGACAACACCGGGACGATCACCGGCGGCTGCCGCCACCCCGGCAAGGCCAACACGTACTCGCAGGGCTGGTGCAAGAACGGCTGGTGCGCGTACGTCTACGCGCTCTACTTCGAGAAGGACCAGACGCTGAACGGCGCCGACGCCTTCGGCCACCGCCACGACTGGGAGTCCGTCGTGGTCTTCCAGAAGCAGGGCGAGGAGAGCCCCCGCTTCCTGTCCGCCTCCCGGCACGGCGGCTACAGCACCCACCCGATCAACGAGGTGCCGATGGGCCGGGTGAACGGCGAGCAGAACTTCAACCGCGTCGAGATCGTCTACCACAAGGACGGCGCGAGCACCCACGCCTTCCGCTTCGCCAAGTGGGGCGAGAGCCCGGTGGTCTGGGGCAACGGCACCTGGGACCGCCCGGCCCTGGTGACCATGGAGAACATGGCCGACGCGCCGCGCAACGCCCTGTGGAACTCCAAGTGGGGCAAGGCCAACTTCCCGCTGACCGGCAACCTCCAGGCCAACATCAACAAGGCCCGCGAGGCCGACAGCCGGGCCAAGTCCGCGATCCCGGCGTTCTGACCCCCCGGGTCAGCGACACCGGGTTCGTGACGCCCGGCCCCGCATGAACGGCCGCCGGTGGGACATCAACTCCCCCTCCGTCCCACCGGCGGCACCCGTCATGACCGTATGGATCACATGTCGGTCGTACGCGGCAGGTCTGTCCGCTCCCGCACCGGCTGGTTGGCGAGGGCGTCCGCACGCCCCGCCTGATAGGCGCTGACGCTCCCCTTGGCGGTCACGGTCTCGCGCTCGACCGTCGTCAGCATCCGCTCCCAGCGCTGGCGCATCGGCTCGATCATGCCGCCGCCGAGCCCGACGATCAGGATGCCGGCGACCGTGGCGAGAGCGGCGTACAGCACCGGCCGGGTGACATCGGTGGCGATGCCCGCCTGGCCGAGGGCGGCGATGACGCCCAGCGCCACGATGCAGCCCCAGACGACGGCGGCGACCGTACGGCCGTACGACACGGACGAGAGCGCGCCGGCGACGATCCCGCGCACGGCGTTCGCGATGGCCATCGCCACGACGATGAGGACGACCGCGACGATGGCGCGCGGCAGCCAGGCCACGATGCCGTTGATCATCGTGCTGACCGGGTTGGCGCCGAAGACGCCGAGGGCGAGCTGAAGCGTGATCAGCATCAGGGCGTAGTAGACGATCCGGCAGACGATGCCGGTCATGTCGTACGCGGAGTCCCGCAACAACCGTGCCGTACCGGCCCGTTCGGACAGCCGCTCGGAGCCGACCTTGCGCAGGACGCGGTCGAGCACACGGGCGATCAGCTTCGACACGAACCAGCCGATGACGAGGATGACGAGGAAGCCGATGAGCTTCGGCACGAACTGGGCGATCTTCGACCAGGCGTCGTCGAGGCCTTGGGTGAAGTCGACGGCGAGCGTGGTGCTGGTACTGCTGCTGGTGACCATGGGGTGGTCTTCCTTCGTTAGGTGATGTGCGCTCCGCGGGATGCGTCGTGTTCTGTCTGCAGCCCGGTGGGGGCTGGTCGCGCCCACGGGGCGGAGCCGCAAATGTCACAGCCCCGCGCCCCTGAGGGGCACGGGGCTCTCCTCGTGGATATCAGCGGGGGCGGGGGACGGCCGGGGGTGCGCGGCCGAACGAGTGAACCTGGATCTGCACATCCGGGGAATACGCTGCCTCCGTGACGACGACTCCCTCGCCCGCAGCCCGCACAGCGCTCGACCTGACCGCCGAACTCCCGGTCCAGGCGCTGGAGGACATGTACCGCGACCTGCACCGCCACCCGGAACTGTCCCTGGCGGAACACCGCACGGCGGGGCTGCTGGCGGAGAGCCTGCGGAAGTCCGGGTACGAGACGACGGAGGGCGTGGGCGGCACGGGCGTCGTGGGCGTCCTGCGCAACGGCGACGGCCCGACGGTCCTGCTCCGCGCCGACATGGACGCGCTCCCGGTGCACGAGGAGACGGCCCTGCCGTACGCCTCCACGGTCCCCGGCGTGATGCACGCCTGCGGCCACGACCTGCACGTGACATGGCTGGCGGGAGCAGCCCAAGCCCTCGCGGCGGGCCGGGACACCTGGCAAGGCACCCTCATCCTGGTCGGCCAGCCGGCGGAGGAGACGGGCGAGGGCGCGCGGGCGATGCTGGCGGACGGCCTGTACGAGCGTTTCCCGCGCCCGGACGCCCTGCTGTCGCAGCACGCGGCACCGGGCCCGGCGGGCCTGTACCCGCACGTGCCGGGCCTGATCATGTCGGCGTCGACGGACGTGGACATCGTGGTGCACGGCCGAGGCGGCCACGGCTCCCGCCCGGAAACGACGATCGACCCGGTGGTGACGGCGGCGTACATCGTCACGCGCCTCCAGACAGTCGTCTCGCGCGAGGTGGCGGCGCGTGACTCGGCGGTCCTGACAGTCGGCGTGATCGAGGCGGGCACCCGCCACAACATCATCCCGACCACAGCCCGTATCGCCCTGAACCTGCGCACCCAGTCGAACGACGTACGGGACCGCATGCTGGCCGCGATCAGGCGCATCGCCCAGGGCGAGTGCCTGGCGGCGGGCTGCCCGACCGAGCCGGAGATCCGGGTCGGCGCGACGTTCCCGGTCACGGTGAACAACGCCACGCTCGACGAACAGGTGGCGGAGACCCACCGCGAGGTCTTCGGCACGGGCACGGTCTTCGACCCCGGCCCGGCGATGGGCAGCGAGGACTTCGCCCACCTGGCGGTGGACCAACTCCCGTACAGCTACTGGTTCGTGACGACCACACCGGCGGAGGCGTGGAACGCGGCAGAGGGGAGCGGCGACCTGATGACACAGCTCGCGGCGGTCCCGAGCAACCACAGCCCACTGTTCGCCCCGGACCTGTCGACGGTGGCGCCGGGGGTACGGACGCTGGTGTCGGGGGCGCTGACGGTACTGACGGTGGTGCCCTAACCGGGCACGCGCTGGGCCGACCCCAGCTTCTCCAGCTGCCGCTCGGCATGCCGTACCGCACCCTCGCGCCGCCCCGGCACGCGGCGCCTCAACTCGACGACCACGGGTCCGAGTTCACGCGCGTCGGCGCTCTCGCCGAGGCTCGTCCACTGGTGGTGCGCCCGGTCGACAGCCGCCTCGACGGCGGGTGCATCTGGCGCCTGCCCAGCACTGAGCCGAGTCCCGGCAACGGCCAACCAAGCCCGGCAACTCCGAGCCGGATCCCCCGCGAACATGGCGAGATCGGCCCGGACCTCGGTCCAGTGCAGCGCGTCTTCGGAGGCGGCACCGTGAGCCAGGTAGGCGGCCTGCTCCCACTGAGCGGCAAGCACATCGGCGTCGCCGTGACGACCGGCTTGAACGGCGGAGGTGATGAAGGTGTGGGGGTCGCTGTCGGGCCCGGGCGGGGCGTTGCGGCTCTGGCCCGGTACGTTTTCGGCTCGGTCCGGTACGTTCTCGGCTCGGCCCGGCGCCTTGTCGCCACGGTCCGCTGCGGCTTCGCCCCGGCCCGGCACCTGGTCGCCTCGGCCAGCTGCCGTTCCTGCTCCGGCCAGCACCTTCAGTCCGTGCGGCACCTCTTCGGCTCCGCCGAGAACCATTTCAGCTCCGGCCGGTGCCTGGTCTCCCCGGCTCGGTGCCTTCTCGGCTCCGGCCAGCACATCCAGCCCGCCCGGCACCCCATCGGCTCCGGTGAGCACCTTCAGTACGTCCGGGACCTCATCGGCGCCGGTGGGCGTCTTCTCGGCACCGGCCAGTACCTTCAGCCCGGGCGGTGCCTCAGCAGCTCCGCCGGGTGCCCCTTCAGCTCCGGCCCGCCTCTCCAGCCCGTCCGGCGTTTGAGGACGAGCGCGTTCAGCGCGTTCTGGGGGTCTGGGGGCGGAGCCCCCAGGTACGGATGGGACGGGTAGGGGCGGCGGGGGCGAAACAACCCCGGCGTTCACCCCCGCGTCCCACGCCAGCACCACATCCCCAAGAGCCGCCCCCTCCGACGACAACCGCCCCAGCACCGCCTGATGCAACTGCCCCGCATCCGGCCGATACCCGCTCCGCAGAATCGTCGCGACCGTCCGCATGTACGCCGGCACAGCCACCACCCGCCGCCCCGGCGGCGGAGCCACCCGCCCGTACACACTCACGCCCCGCCCCACCTCGAACGGCCGCCCAGTGACGTACTGCCACGCGGCGGCATCGGCATGCAGGTCGAGGAAGAGCGTCGTCGTGCCCGGGGCGCGCAGCCGCAGCTCCTCCCCGATCCAGTGCCACGGAAACCCGGTGTAGCGAACCGTCGCAGGCGTCGTACGCGCCAGCGCGAGATGCGGAAGGTGCTGCTTACGGTCCAGTTGGAGCTGGCCGGTGAGGTAGATGGTGAGGGGACCAGGGGCCACCGCAGCCGCCCGCAGCCGGGTCAGGACGGCCTGCGGCTCCAGCGGGTCGGCGAGTTCGACGACGTTCGCGGTGTCGGTGCCGGACAGCACGGCGGGGGAGACGGCGGCGAGAACCGGCAGCACGGACGCCGCGTCCACGAGACAGCCCTTGCCCATGGGCGAGGCGGCGAGCAGAAAAGCGGTTCCGGTGGTTCCGGTGGTTCCTGTGGTTCCAGCCATGAGCCCGTCCCTCCCCTCACTTCCCTCACGACAGTCACGTACCTAAGCAGCACCGTAACCGGTGCGACTGCGAAGGGGGATTGCCGGGAGGGCTATCACCCTCTTTGGTCGGCTTGTACGTCGGCCTGTACGACCCGCACCGCGAACACCGTGGTGTCGTCGGCGAGATGACCACCGCAGTGCCGCAGCGTGCCGTCCCGTACGAACGCCACCAGGCGCGGCGGCTCGGCGGTGCGCGGATCCTCGGCGACGGCCTCGGTGACGCGTTCGCGCAGCGGGAAGAAGACCCCGTCGGCGTCCCGTGCCTCGGTGACCCCGTCGGTGACGAGGAGCAGGGTCTCCCCGGCGGCCAGCGGCACCCGTGCCACGGACGGCAGCGCGTCGCCGCCGAGCGTCAACTCGCTGAGCCCGAGCGGGAGTCCGTCCCCCGGCGGCAGACTCCGTACCCCGTCGGGGGACACGATCAGGGAGGGCTCGTGCCCGAAGTTGACGACCTCGACGACGAGTTCGGCCGTTGCCTCCGTTGCCTCCGTTGCCTCCTCGGGGAAGCCGATGAGCACGGCCGTCGCGAAGCGGTCCCCCTCGTCACGGCCGACGGCCGCCCGGTAGCGGACGTGCCGCAGCATCCGTACCTCCAGCCGTTCCGCGACTGTCGCGAGCGCCGGTTCGTGGTACCCGGCCTCCCGGAACGTGCCGAGGAGAGCGGCCGCCGCCTCGACCGCGCCGAGCCCCTTGCCCTGGACGTCACCGATGAGGACCCGGGTGCCGTGCGGGCCGGGCTGGATGTCGTAGAAGTCGCCGCCGACCCGGGCGACGGCGTCGGCGGCGAGATAGACCGCCGCGTGGTCGAGGCCGCCCCAGCCCGGGGGCAGCGGGCGCAGCACCGTACGGCGGGTGGTCTCGGCGACGTCCCGCATGTGCAGCATGCGCCGCTGACCGCGCACCCGGACCGCGCAGGCGAGGACGGCCAGGACCCCGCCCAGGGCGACGAGGATGAAGTCGGGCAGCCCGGTCTGGTACTGGTGCGGCCAGGCGCCGTCGACGAAGACGTAGGTGGCGAGGGAGAGGGCCGCGAAGACGGACGTGCCGATCACTCCGCACAGCGCGGCGGCGATCCCGGGCACCAGCACGATCCAGGAGATGATCCGGAACTCGCCGGTGGTGTTCCAGTCGAGGACCGCGATCCCGATGAGCAGCACCAGCGGCGGCAGCCAGCCGAGGCCGCGCCCGGCGGGGACGGGCGGGAGGGCGGGCCCCTCGTCCGTGCCCACCCTGCCCACCGGGCCCGCCCGGCCCACCGGCTTCATGGAACCCAGCGAAACACGGCCGCCTCCCCCTGTCGACTTGCCAGCGGCCTTTCACAGGTGTGCTCTGGAGGGCGGGGGCGAGAAGAGAGGAGCACTCTCATGGCTCACGCGACGCCCGGTTACCCGGACATCTTCAGCGCCCGGACCCACCAGGCCGTGAACCGGACGCTGCCCGTCCTGCTCGGGCTGGTCTACGGCTTCTGGGCCGCGGCCAACCGGCGCGACGGCGGCCCGATCACCGGCTGGAACGTCCTCTTCGGCTTTGTGACCGCGTTGGCGTTCGTGGTGGCCTTCATCGGCGTACGAGCGCTGGCACCGCGCCTGAAGCGGGAGCTGCACGCGGTGACGTGGGCCTCGTTCGCCGGGGTCGCGTTCGGGTTCCTGTACAGCCAGACCGGGGCGAGTGTGCTGCGGTCGACGGGGAACGCGCTGATGGTGGCCGGGTTCGTCCTCGCGGTGCTGTTCTACCGCTACTACACGCACGAGGACGCGGCCGGTCACAAGGTGGAATGAGCAACCAGTTCCAAGCCTCAGCCGAGAACCAGTTCCAAGCCTCAAGCCTCAGCCGAAGGTGACGTTCCAGCTGAAGCTCCACGTCCCGGAGAAGCTCCACTGGCCGTCGTCGTCCTTCCACTCGGGGCACGGGTCGGTGCAACTGGGCACCGACCTGCCTCCGGTGTCGATGAAGGCGGCGCTGGCCCAGGCGTTGACGCCGGGCAGCCAGTACCAGTGCGGGTCGCCGCGCACGGTCTGTCCGACGACCGAGCACTCGACGTGGCCGTGGCTGCCGGGTGAGAGCTGCCCGACGACGGCCGAGTCGGTGGTCGGCTGCTTCCGCAGGTTCAGGTCACCGGCGGAGACGACGGTGCCCCGGATTCGGGAGCCGTCCGCACCGGCCGGCGTGGCCGCCATCGCCGTACCGACCGGCACAGCCAGGATTCCGCCGGTGAACAGGGCCGCGGTCAGAGTCCGCAAGGCCGGGGTGGTGCGCATGGTCCGCCTCCTTCTTCCCCTCCTTCGCCCCAAAACCAGGAAACACCCGTTCGGGTGAACGCTCCACCGGAGGCTCCACCGCAGAGGCTTGTCCCGCACGCCCATATGCAGTCAACCGGCTCGCGCTTCCCGCCCCCGGGCCCTTGCCTGGGGGAGTGCCTCACCGTCTCCGGAGCGCCCTGTCGGCCGCCCTCACCGCCCTCGCGTGCCTGCTGCTGCCCTTCGGCGCGCTCTCGGCCTGGGCGGCGTACGGGCTCGCCGACACCGGCCGGTACGTCACCATGATGGCGCCGCTCGCCGAGAACCCGGACGTCCAGGACGCCATCGCGGACAACCTCGGCGCCGGGATCGTGCACGCGATCGACGTCGGCCCCTTCGATGTCGGCGCCAACCACTTCGTGCAGGACGCGGTGCACTCGTTCACCCGCACCGAGGCCTTCCGTGCGGCCTGGGACACGGCCAACCGCGCCACCCACGAGGCCGTCCTGCACGCCCTGCGCGACGACGACCCCAGCACACAAAGCCCCTATGGCAGTTACGGCGGCGAGGGCGCCGTCACCATCGACCTCGCGCCGGTCACCGCCCAGGTCAAGCGCCAACTCACCGACGACCACGTGCCGTTGGCGAGCCACATCCCCATCGCGCACACCGAGGTCGCGGTGCTGCCCGCCCAGGATCTCGTACCGCTCCGGAAGGGTTTTCGCGTGCTCGAAGTCGCCGGTTTCTGGCTTCCGGTGACGGCCGGCGTCCTCGCCGTCACCGGTATCGCACTCGCCGTCCGGCGCCGCCGTGCGATCACGGCGACCGCCCTCGGTACGGCGCTGGGCGGGGCGCTGCTCGGCGTCGCGCTCGTGATCGTCCGCCGTCTCACCCTCTCCGACCTGCCGCCGGGCGTCTCCGCACCGGCCGCCGGCGCCGTCTACGACGCCCTGACGGCCACCCTCCGCACGGTCTCCTGGCTGCTCCTCGCCCTCGGTCTCGCCGTCGCCCTCAGCATGTGGGTCACCGACCGGTACGGCCGCGCCGGGCGACTGCGGCGAGCGTCCGCAACGCCCGCGCCAGCTCCGGTTCCGGAGCCGACGCGAGTCCGAGCCTGACGGCGTCCGGCGCCCGCTGCGGCCCCACGGCGAAGGCGCCCCCGGGCGTGACGGCGATCCCGTGCGCCGCGACGGCGGCCGTGAAGGTGTCCGCCCGCCAGGACGCGGGCAACTCCCACCAGGCGTAGTAGGCGTACGGATCGGACCGCACGGCGCCCCCGAACTCCGCCAACTCCCGTGCCAGCAGCCGCTGTCGACGCGCCGCGTCCACCCGCTTGGCGGCCACGAGCCGCGCGACGGTCCCGTCCTCGACCCACCGCACACCCGCCTCCAGCGCGAACCGCCCCGCACTCCACCCACCCGACCGCACGGCCGCCCCGACGGCTTCCGCCCGGGCCGGCGGTACGACGAGAAAGCCCACGGTGAGCCCGGGCGCGACCCGCTTGGACAACCCGTCGACGACATGGGCGAGTTCGGGTATGTGAGCGGCGAGAGGCTCCCCCACATCCCTGTCGGTGAGGAACGACCAGATCCGGTCCTCCACCACCGGCACCACCAACTCCCGCACCACCCGCGCGAGTTCACGCCTCCTCCCCTCGCCCATGGTCACCGACGTCGGGTTGTGCAGCGTCGGCTGGACGTACAGCGCGGACAGGGGAGCGCTGCGGTGGGCGGCGGCGAGGGCGTCGGGGCGCACGCCGTCCTGGTCCATGGCCAGCGGCACCAGGACGATGCCCAGCCGGGCGGCGATCTCCTTGACCAGCGGATACGTCAGCGCCTCGACGCCGACCCGGCCGCCCGGCCGGACCAGGGAGGCGAGGGTGGCGGCGATCGCCTGCCGGGCGTTGCCCGCGAAGAGGACGCCGTCGGGGTCGGGCCGCCAGCCCGGGGTGGCGAGGAGCCTGGCGACCGCCGCCCGGGCCTCGGGGGTGCCGTCGGCGGGCGCCGGGCGCAGCGCCTCCGTCAGCACATCGGGCCGCAGGAGAGGCGCGAGCGCCGGGGCGAGCAGCTCCGACTGGCCTGGCGCGGAAGGGTAGTTCAGCTCCATGTTGACCCTCGGGGCCAAGGCGGCGGCCACCGGCTCGGCGAGCGCGCGCCCGTTCGGCGCGGGTGGCGCGGCCCGGACGAACGTGCCGCGTCCGACCTCGCCGACGACCAGTCCACGCCGTACGAGTTCGCCGTACACCCGCCCGGCCGTCGACCCGGCGATCCCGCGCCGCCGCGCGAACGCCCGCTGCGGAGGCAGCCGTTCGCCCGGCCGGAGGCGTCCGCTGGCGATGTCGTCGGCTATGCGGTCGGCGAGACGCCGGTAGTCGTCGTCCATCAAGTACCCCCGTACAGAAGCGAATTGCCGTCCCGGCCGGATTGCACCGAGAGCAAAGATCTTATTGCACCGAGGAGTTGGGGCGATCTAGGGTTGTCCACATGGCTCCCCTTACCCCGAATACACCCTTTATTCCCCTTGCCCCTCTTGTTCTGATTCATGGCCACCCGTTCGACCACACCATGTGGACCCAGCAGATCGAGGAGTTCTCGGCCACCCGCCAGGTCATCGCCCCCGATCTGCGCGGTTACGGCACCTCCCCGCTCGCCCCCGACGCCGTCACCCCGCTCTCGCGGTTCGCGCAGGACATCGAGGCGCTGCTCGACGAGGCGAAGGTCGAGTCGTGTGTGCTCGGCGGGCTGTCGATGGGCGGCCAGATCGTCATGGAGTGCTGTGCCCGGTTCCCGGAGCGCGTCCGGGGTGTGGTCCTGGCCGACACCTTCCCCGCACCCGAGACCCCGGAGGGGCACGTGGCCCGCAACGCGATGGCGGACCGGCTGCTCGGCGAGGGCATGGGCGGGTACTCCGACGAGGTGCTGGAGAAGATGGTGGCGCCGTACGCCGACGCGGGTGTCAAGGCCCACGTCCGCCGCATGATGACGGCCACGGACCCCCGGGGCGCGGCGGCGGCACTCCGGGGCCGGGCCCTGCGCCCCGACTACCGCCCCCTGCTGACCCGGCTCACCGTCCCGGCCCTGGTCGTCGTGGGCGCCGACGACGAGTTCACCCCGGTCGCCGACGCCGAGGCCATGCACGCGGCGCTCCCCGACTCCACCCTCCAGGTGATCGAACACGCGGCCCACATGCCCAACCTGGAACGTCCGACGGAGTTCAACAGGGCCCTCGCCGACTTCCTGGCGGCGCGCATCGACACGGCCCCCTGAGCCTCGCGGGCCCCCGTATCGTCGAGCCGTGGGACTACGGGGTGGCTGGGTGACGGCGGCGGTCCGGACTGTGGGCGCCGGGTTCGGTGCGGTCAGTGTCGTCGTCGTGTGCCGGGCCGTCGACGCCGATGCCGTGACCCCCGTACCGCAACTGCTCGCCTTCCTGCCCTGGCTGCTCGCCCCCACCGCCGCCGGCCTGCTCCTCGCGCTGTTCGCGCGCTGGCGGGCCGGGATGGTGTGGGGCGCGGTACTGCTGGCGGTCACCGGGTGGTTCACCCAGCCGTACGGGACGGGGAGCGAGCCCGGTGGGACGGTCGCCGCCGAGGTACGGGTGCTGACGGCCAACGTGGAGTTCGGGGAGGGCACCGGCGCGCTGATCCCGGTCGTGCGGCGGGAGCGGCCCGACCTCGTGTTCGTCGAGGAGTGCGAGTACCGCTGCGAGGACGCTCTCGCGACCGCCTTCGACAGTGTCTATCCCTACCGGGAGGCCGTCCCGGGGGCCGGTTCCGAGGGTTCCGTCATCCTCAGCCGCTTTCCGCTGGAGGGTACGGAGGGCATTCCGGGCAGCACGATGGGCATGCCCGGTGCGGTCGCCGAACTGGCCGGCGGTCACTCCGTACGGGTCCAGCTCGCCCACCCGATGCCGCCGATCCCCGGCCAAGTCGGCCTCTGGCGGAAGGAGTTGGGCGCCCTGCGCGACTTCGCCGCGGAGAACCCCTCCCGTACGCCCACCATCCTCGCGGGCGACTTCAACGCCTCCCAGGACCACGCCGCCTTCCGCCGTCTCCTCGACACGGGACTGCGTGACGCGGCCCGGCTGGCGGGGGCCGCCCGTACGCCGAGCTGGCCCGCCCGTACCGCGCCGACGGCCGGCGCGCAGATCGACCATGTGCTCGTCTCCGGGGAGTTCTCGGCGAGTGACGCCCGTTTTCTCGGCATCGCCGACAGCGATCACCGCGCGCTGGTCGTCGACCTGGCCCTCCACCAGCGCGAACGCGCCCGGTGAGAGTGGCGCCCCTGCGGCGATAATGGGGCCATGCCCCGCGAGTTCCCCATCGGCCTCACACCTCCCGACTGGCTGGTGCGGAACCTCAAGCCCCAGCCGGCCCCGCCCGTCAACCGCCCCGCCATGGCCCGCGCCGCCATCGCCATGTCGCTCCCCCTCGCCATCGGCCTCGCCACCGACCACCCCTCCTACGGCGCCCTCGCCTCCATGGGCGCCCTCTCGGGCGTCATCGGGGACACCGCCGACGCCTACCGGATGCGCATCCTCAACATCGCGATCCCCCAGTTCTTCGGCGCCCTCGGCGTCACCCTCGGCTCACTCGTCTACGGCCAGGGCTGGACCGCCGTCGTCGCCGTCACCTGCGTGGCCCTCGTCTCCGGGATGATCTCGACGATCGGCGCGGTGGCCTCCGTGTCCGGACTGCTGCTGCTCCTCAACTCCGTGATCGGGGCAGGCCTGCCGCTGCCGGGGGCGTGGTGGCTCGCGCCGGTACTGATGTCCGGCGGCGGCCTGCTGGTCCTGGCCCTCGCCCTGCTCGCCTGGCCGCTGCGGTCGGGGGTACCGGAGCGGGCGGCGGTCGCGCAGACCTACCGTACGGTCGCCGAACTGCTCGCCGCCTGCGCCACCGACGGCTACGAGGACGCCCGCCAGGCCGTCACCCAGTCCCTCAACCAGTCGTACGACCTCGTCCTCGCCCGGCGCGCCCGCCACCACGGCCGCAGCCCCGAACTCGTGCGGCTGCTCGCCCAGTTGAACGCGATCACCCCGGTCGTCGAAGCCGCCCCCGCCGCCCACCAGGCCGGCCGCCCACTGCCGCCCGAGGTCCCGGAGGCGGTCCGCCACCTCGCCGACGCCGTCGACACGGGCTACGGCGGCCCGATAGGGCAGAGCATCCCCGCCCCGACCGACCACACCGGCCGCGCGGTCGAACAGGCGCTGCGCCACGCGGCCGAGGTGGTCGGCAGCCGCTCCCCCGACCTGCGTGTCTCCGGGGTCGAGGACAGGCTAGGGCGACCGGGCGCCCTGCGCGCACGCGCCGCCGGCGCCGCCCGGGACGTCGTCCTGTCCGCCGACTCCTGGCGCTACGGCGTACGTCTCGCGCTGTGCATCGGCCTGGCGCAGGTGCTGGTCTCGATCGTCCCGGTCCCGCGTTCGTACTGGGTCGCTCTCACGATCACCTTCGTCCTGAAGCCCGACTTCGGCTCCGTCTTCTCCCGGGCGCTGCTGCGCGCCCTGGGCACGGTCGCCGGGCTGGTCGTCGCGGCGGCGGTGCTCGTCCAGGTGCCGCGCGGCTGGTGGGACGTACCGGTGATCCTGCTCCTCGCCACGCTGATCCCGGCGTTCACCCCGCGCGGATACGGCTACCAGACGGCCGCCATCACCCCGGTGATCCTCCTGCTCTCCGACATCCTCAACCACCAGGGCACCGGCCTGCTGCTGCCCCGACTGCTCGACTCCCTCATGGGCTGCGGAATCGCCCTGGTCGCGGGCTATCTCCTCTGGCCGGAGAGCTGGCACACCCGCGTCGGCGACCGCCTCGCCGACGCGGTCGCGGACACGGCCCGCTATGTGGAATCGGCGTTCCGCCCGGACACCGAGGGTGCGGTCCGCGCCCGTATGCGGCGCCGCCTCTACCGCGATCTCTCCGTCGTCCGTACGGAGTTCCAGCGCGCCCTGACCGAACCGCCGCCCACCGGACGACGGGCGGCGGCCTGGTGGCCCCTGGTCGTCGCGGTGGAACGCATCGTCGACGCGACGACCGCGGCCCGGGTCCACATCAAGCAGGGCGCGAAGCCTCCGTCCGACGCCGAGATCGCGCAAGTCGCCGTACAGCTGCGGGAGTTGTCGGACGGACTGCGCCGCGTGGAGACCCTGTACGCGGTGCGTACGGACCTCAGCGGACCGGCGGACAGTGTGCTGGAGCCGCTGCGGCAGGAGGTGGCGGCGGCACGGGCGATCACGTCACCGCACGAGTAGGAGGAGGAAGGGGGGCGCGGGCCGTCCCTGTGCAGAGGGACGGCCCGCGCCTGTGGGGGGTGGGGGCTACTGGGGTGTTACGTGGGGTGTGCTGCTGGGGTGCTAGCGCAGGGCTGCGGCAAGCCCGTTGATCCACAGCTGGTTCACTCGGGCACGTTCGGCCGCGTTCGGGGTGGCGTTGGTGCAGGACGTGCCGGGACCGCCGCCCGACATCAACTCGCTGCACGGGCCGGAGTAGTGGTCGGGCAGACCGAGGACGTGGCCCGTCTCGTGGGCGGTGATACGGGTCGGGTCGTACTGCTCGCTCTGCGCGTAGTCGATGAAGATGTAGCCGCTGCCGTGACCGTCCGTCGAGGCGTACGAACCGTTCGAGCTGTTGCCCTCGCGGTAGGTGAAGTCGGCGGCGGCCGCGGTGCCCGACTGGAGCTTCACGTTCGTCACCGAGCTGTTCCAGATCGAGGTGGAGCGGGCTATCTCGGCGCTGAAGGAGGGCGCACGGGACGCGTTGTAGACGACGGTGACGGCAGCCGCCGAGCGCGGGTTGGCTGCGCGCTTCTCGGCGACGGACTTCAGTACGGCCTCGAAGAACGCCTTGTTCGCGGCGGCCTCCTCGGCCGACCCGGCGTACGAGGCCCGTACGGTGGGACTGGCCGTCGCGGGAACCGCCGTACCCAGCACGAGAGTTGCCAGGCTGAGACCTAACGCCGCCGCCACGACACCAGAGGTGGACTTGCGCATCGATGACTCCTTGAGTGGGGGGTGAGTCAGTCGTCGTATCGTGAGTGTCGGTCCCTGTACGGCGGCTGTGATGATGGCAAGTGGCGATAGCCCGCCCCTATCGCCGGCCTCGTACCTCTGTCGCCGGACGAGGTGTCGCGCCCCAAAGGGGCGCGGGGAACTGCGCGACCAGCCCCCACCGACCCGCACTCTGTGTACCGTCGGATGACATGGACACGAACATGCGCGCAACCCAGGCGGAGCCCCCCGCATGGAACTAGAGGTGAGACACCTACGGGCGCTCTGCGCCATAGCCGACACCGGCAGCCTGCACCGCGCCGCCCGCCAACTAGGCGTGGCCCAGCCCTCGTTGAGCACCCAGTTGCGCCGGATCGAACAAGAACTGGGCGGCGAGCTGTTCACCCGTACCCGGGCCGGCTGCCGTCCGACACCGCTCGGCCGGGTGGTCCTGAGCCGGGCCCGACCTCTGGTGGCTGAGATGCGCTCCCTCGTCACGGAGGCGAGGGCGGCAGCGGCAGAAGGCCCCCAACTACGCATAGGTTCGACGGCCAGTCGCGCCCTCTCCGGCTGGCTCCGCCGACTGCGCCAGCGCCAGCAGGAACCCACGCTCCGCATGGACGTCTCCGCGAACGCGCTGCTGCGCATGGTGGCCGACGGCCAGCTGGACGTGGCGTTCGTGCACGAGGTCGAGGGCTGCCCGCTCCGGGTCCCGGACGGCGTGTGCCTGCGCGTACTGGTCGACCGGGAACCCCAGTTCGTGTCCCTGCCCGCCGACCACCCGGCCACCGCGAGACCGGTCGTCCACCTCTCCGAGCTGGCCGGCGACCGCTGGATGGTGGACGAGACGGTCGACGGCGAGTTCGACGCCGTACTGCGCATGCTGCGCACCGCCGGCCTCAACCCCCGTGTCCTGCACGGCGATTACCACACCACGGCCTCGCTGGTGGCGACCGGCGAGGTCGTCACCGTCTGCCAGGCGACCTGCCTGCCACGCCCCGAGATGGCGGTACGCCGACTCCACGGCGACCCGCTCGGCGTACGGCTGCTACTGGCGGCCCGTACGGAGACGGACCTCGACGGAGTGCATCCGGCGCTGGCGGAGGCGTACGAGGAGGTGGCGCGGCAGGCACCGGCGTACCGGGAGTGGCTGGAACAGAGCGGTACGAAAACTCGCCCGGTCCCAGCCCTCCCCTAGATACCGTTGGGTCAGCTGCCGATGTCGCAACCGTCCTTGCGCCACACCGCGACGACCGCCGGGCGGACGTACGTGCCCGGGCCGTCGGGCCAGGTGCTGGCCGGGGCCTCGACGGTCGCGCCGGTGATCTCGCCCGGGTGCTGCACGGCGACGAGCACCTGGCGCTCCCCGATGACCGGACCGCAGGTCTCGGCGCCCTTCGGCACGGTCAGGAACTGCTTCAGCTCCCCGCGCCTGGCACCCTGGGTCGCCACGCCGAACAGGCCGTCGTGCGAACCGAGTTGGGCACCGTCCGTGGAGATCCACAGGTTGCCGTGCGGGTCGAAGGCCACGTTGTCCGGGCAGGAGATCTGGCTGACGTCGTCCTTCGGGAAGCCCGCGAAGTAGGTCGCCGGGTCGTCCGGGTCGCCCGCGACGAGGAAGAGCAGCCAGGCGAACGAGGTGCTCTCCGGCCGGTTCCAGCGCTCGGTCAGCTCCAGGACGTGGCCGTGCTTGTTGGCGTTGCGCGGGTTGGGCTCGTCGGCCTTGGCGTTCGTACCGACACCGCGGTTGGTGTTGTTGGTGAGGGCGACGTAGACCTTGCCGGTCTTCGGGTTGGGCTCGATGTCCTCGGGCCGGTCCATCTTGGTGGCGCCGACCTTGTCACCGGCGAGCCGCGTGAAGACGAAGACCTCTTCGGCACTCATCCCCTCGACGTGCGAGACGGCACCCTTGGCGGTGGCGGTGGCCAGCGGAATCCAGGTACCGCTGCCGTCGAACTCACCGTCGGCGGGCAGCTTGCCGGTGCCGTCGATCTCGATGGCGGGGGAGTCACCGGTGAGCTTGGCGACGTAGAGAGTGCCCTCGTCGAGCAGAGAGAGGTTGTGCTCGCGGACGGACCGCGAATCCCCGTGCCGCATCCGCTTACTACTAACAAATTTGTAGAAGTAGTCGAAGCGCTCGTCGTCGCCGGTGTAGGCGACGGGACGCCCGTCGGAGGTCAGCCGGATGGTGGCACCCTCGTGCTTGAAGCGTCCGAGGGCGGTGTGCTTGCGGGGCGTGGAGGAGGGGTCGTAAGGATCGAACTCCACCACGTAGCCGAACCGGTGAACCTCGTTGGGCTCCTGGGCGACGTCGAACCGCTTGTCGAACCGCTCCCACTTGCGCTCGCTGGCGCCGGTGCCGATGCCGTACCGCTTGTCGGTGGCGCTGGAGGCGTTGGCGAAGTACTGGTTGAAGTTCTCCTCGCCGTGGAGGGTGGTCCCCCACGGGGTGGTGCCGCCGGCGCAGTTGTTGAGCGTGCCGAAGGCCTTCCGCCCGGTCGGGTCCGTGGAGGTCTTGAGGAGATCCGACCCGGCGGCCGGTCCGGTGATCCGGAACTCGGTGGTGGCGGTGACGCGCCGGTTGAGCGGGTGGCGGGGTACGGGCGTGAGCTTCCCGGTCCTCCGGTCCCCCTCCACCACCACAGCGGAGAGCCCGTGCGCGGCCCAGGCGATCTCGACCTGCTCGCGGGTGGGGTTGGCGGCGTCGTAGCCGCGGAACATCAGGATCTCGTCGGTGTACTCGTGGTTGGCGACGAGGATCTTCTGGTTGCCGTGCAGGGGGAGCAGGGCGAGGAAGTCGTTGTTGTACCCGAACTGACCGGCCTGCGCGGCGGCGGTCTGGTTCTCCGGGTCGAAGGCGGGAGCACCCTTGACTATGGGCTCACCCCAGCGGATGACGACGTTCTGGCTGTAGCCGCCGGGGATCGTCACGGCGTCGGCGGTGTTGGGCTCGACGGCGGTGAAGCGCAGGCCGCGCGGCACGGAGGAGTGGGAGGGGCGCGGGTGACCGGAGGTGGCCGCGGTGGCTGCTTCCGCACCCTGGGCGCCGGCGACGTTCACGGCGGTACCGGCCGCGGTGGCCACGGTGACGACGGCGGCGGCCCGCATCACGGAACGGCGGCTGAGGGCGCCGGCGATCACATCGCCGACGTATTCGTTGGTACTGGTGTTGGGAACCTCGTGGAAGCAGGCGTCACCACACCGGAAACGGCAGGTCATCGCGGACCGGCCACCCGGATGCGATTCGGACGGCGATCCGATCAACGGCAGCAGCTTGCGCACTTTACTCTCCCCTTGGTGTCCCCATACGTGCCCTTGGTGTCAGCGTGAACCTAGGGGGGCGGGGGTGCAGGGGCGGGGCCGCCGGGTGAACGGACGGTGAACCTGTGGGAGCGGTAAGGGTGTTGGGGACGCGAATGGCATGCTCGCGGCCTGGTGGGGAGGGGGACGGGGAGGGGACTTCGAGGTTGGCGGAGTGGCACCCTTGACGTCCGTCGGGTTCCGTGAAAGACCCAGCCCAAGATCGCCAGCGCGGCCCGCTAACCTTACGTGTCCGTCCTGGCCAGGGATTGACGGGCTACAACTCACGTGAAGGGTTGCGCACATGGGCATTCTCACTCTCCTGCGGAACGCGTTCGGCAAGTCACGCAAGGGGCGGGACGCCGAGGCGGCGCCCGCGCGGGAGGCGGAGTCGGCTCCTCAGCAGGAGGCCACCGAGCCGAAGATTCCGGCACCGTCCCCGGAACCGACCCTGACGGAACCCCCGAAAACCCCGGAAGCGACCATCCCGGCACCTGCGCCGGAGCCCACTCCGGCCCCCGCCCCGTCATCGGTGGTGGACGACCTGGTGTCGGCAGCCTTCGACAACGTAACGGTCCCGAAGCCGGCGAAGCCGGTGGACGAGGCTGAGGCGACGCCGGTGGCGATCGAGGCGGAGCCGGTTACCGCCGAGGCGGAGCCTGCGGCAACTGAGGCGGAGCCGGCGGCTGAGGTTGGGGCGGAGGCGGAGGCGGAGGAGAAGGCTGAGGCGGAGGCCGAGGTAAAGGCTGAGCCGGTTGCCGAGGGCGAGGTGACGCCGGAGCCCGAGCCTGAGGTTGCGCCTGAGGCTGAGGCTGTCGTCGAGGCGACCTCCGAGCCGGAGCCGGTGGCCGAGGTGACCCCCGAGCCCGAGGTTGAGCCGGAGGTCGAGCCGGTCGCCGAGGAGCCGACGCCGGAGGCCGAACCTGAGGCCGAGCCGGTGGCCGAGCCGGTGGCCGAGGCCGAACCTGAGGTCGAGCCGGTAGCCGAGGCCGAACCCGAGGTCGAGCCGGTAGCCGAGGTTGAGCCCGAGGCCGAGCCTGTCGCCGAGGAGCCGACGCCGGAGGCCGAACCCGAGGCCGAGCCGGTGACCGAGGCCGAACCCGAGGCTGAGCCGGTAGCTGAGGTGACCGAGGTCGCTCCGGAGCCGGAGCCGGAGCCCGAGGTCGAGGCTGAAGCGGTCGCCGAGCCCGAGGCGGAGGCGGTCGTCGAGACGACCCCCGAGCCCGAGGTCGAAGCGGTCGCCGAGGAGTCCGCTCCCGAAGCCCCGGAAGTGACGGCGGAGCCGGAAACGGAACCGGAGTCCGTGTCCGAGCCTGCTGACGACCTGGAACCGGCAGCCGCCGACGCGGAGGAAGCCCCACAGGGGCCACCCGCACCCGACAACGAAAGCGCCACGGGCGGTGCGGGTGGGAACACCGACACGGCCGATGGCGAAGCCGAGGCCGAGACCCCCGTCCCCGCAACCCTCCTCACCGCCTACAACGCCGCCACCGAAACCCTCACCACCCTCAACCTCACCAACACCCCCGCCAAGATCTACCTCGTCCTGGACCGCAGCGCGTCAATGCGCCCGTACTACAAGGACGGCTCCGCCCAGGCCCTCGGCGAGCAGACCCTCGCCCTCGCCGCCCACCTCGACCCCGACGCCCAGGTCCACGTCGTCTTCTTCTCCACGGAACTGGACGGCACCGGCGAGCTGACCCTCCCCGACCACGAGAACAAGATCGACGAACTCCACGCCGGCCTCGGCCGCATGGGACGTACGAGCTACCACGTGGCCGTCGAGGAAGTCCTCACGCACTACCAGAAGTCCGGCACCACCGACCCCGCCCTGGTCGTCTTCCAGACGGACGGCGCCCCGGACGCCAAGACCCCCGCGACCCAGTCCCTCACGGACGCGGCGAAGAGCCACCCGGCCGTCTTCTTCTCCTTCGTCGCCTTCGGGGAGCAGGACAACAAGGCCTTCGACTACCTCCGCAAGCTGAAGACCGACAACACGTCCTTCTTCCACGCGGGCCCGACCCCGCGCGAACTGACGGACACGGAGCTGTACGAGGGCGTACTGGCGAACTGGCGCCCGTAGCGCAAAGACACCGCACGCACCCACCACCCCGCACCACCCCGCCCGCCTCCCACCGAGCAAAAACGGGAGGCGGGCGCCCCATACCAGTCGGCTACGATTTCAAGGTTCGTAGACGGTCCAAACACACCAAAACCGTCACTCCATGTAGCGACTTGGGAGCAGCCCGCAATGGCTCGACACCTCATCACCAGCGCCCTTCCGTACATCAACGGGATCAAGCACCTGGGCAACATGGTGGGGTCCATGCTCCCGGCGGACGTCTACTCCCGGTACCTGCGGCAGCGCGGTCACGACGTCCTCTACATCTGCGCGACGGACGAACACGGCACCCCGGCCGAGCTCGCGGCCAAGGAGCAGGGCATCCCCGTGGCGGACTTCTGTGCGCAGGCGCACGACGCGCAGAAGGCGGTGTACGACGGGTTCGCGCTGGCCTTCGACTACTTCGGGCGGAGTTCCTCCCCGCAGAACGTCGAGATCACGCAGCACTTCGCCCGCCGGCTCAACGAGAACGGGTTCATCGAGGAACGCGCGATCCGGCAGGTGTACAGCCCCGCCGACGGCCGCTTCCTCCCGGACCGGTACGTCGAGGGCACCTGCCCCCACTGCGGCTACGACAAGGCGCGCGGCGACCAGTGCGAGAACTGCACCCGCGTCCTCGACCCGACCGACCTGATCAACCCCCGGTCCGCGATCTCCGGTTCCACCGACCTGGAAGTCCGTGAGACCAAGCACCTCTTCCTCCTCCAGTCGAAGCTCCAGCACGAGGTCGAGGAATGGGTGGCCGCCCACGAGGGCCAGTGGCCCCACCTCGCCTCCTCGATCGCCCGCAAGTGGCTGACCGAGGGCCTGCACGACCGCGCGATCACCCGTGACCTCGACTGGGGCGTCCCGGTCCCGGCGGACACCTGGCCGGAGCTGGCGGCGGAGGGCAAGGTCTTCTACGTCTGGTTCGACGCCCCGATCGAGTACATCGGCGCGACGAAGGAGTGGTCGGACCTCGACCCGGAGAACCGGGACTGGAAGTCCTGGTGGTACGAGGCGGACGGCGGCGACAACCCCGTCCGGTACACGGAGTTCATGGCCAAGGACAACGTCCCCTTCCACACTGTCATGTTCCCGGCCACGGAACTCGGCGTCCGCGAGCCGTGGAAGAAGGTCGACGTCGTCAAGGCCTTCAACTGGCTGACGTACTACGGCGGAAAGTTCTCCACGTCCCAGAAGCGGGGCGTCTTCACCGACCAGGCCCTGGCCATCCTCCCGGCCGACTACTGGCGCTACTTCTTGATCGCCAACGCCCCCGAGTCCGACGACTCCTCCTTCACCTGGGAGCACTTCACCGCCACGGTGAACAAGGACCTGGCGGACACCCTCGGCAACTTCGTCAACCGTGTCCTCTCCTTCTCGAAGAAGCGCTTCGGCGACGAGGTCCCGGCGGGCTCGGCGGCCGGCGAGGCGGAGACGAAGCTGGGCGAGCAGATCGCCGAGCTGCTCGCGGAGTACGAGAACCAGCTGGAGGCGCTCCAGTTCCGCAAGGCGGCGGCCGCCCTGCGCGCCCTCTGGTCGGCGGGCAACTCCTACCTGGAGGAGAAGGCCCCCTGGCTGGAGATCAAGACCGACCAGGACGGCGCGGCCCTGACCCTGCGTACGGCGATGAACCTCATCCACCTCTACTCGGTGGTCTCGGAGCCCTTCATCCCGACGTCGTCGGCGACGATGCGCGCCGCGTTCGCGCTGGGGGGCGACACCAGGACGTGGATCACGGCCGAGGAGGCGAAGTCCCTGTCCACCGTCCCCGCCGGCACCGCCTTCACGGTCCCGCCGGTCCTGTTCGCGAAGCTGACGGACGAGGACCTGGAGACGTACAAGGAGCGCTTCGGCGGCGCGTCCGAGTAGCCGCACAGGTCACGCGGTGACCCCGAACCGCCCGTGGACTCCCCGGAGTTGACGGGCGGTTCTGTCCACCGCCTCGTCATCGGCATCAACATCGGCACCCGGCGGACCGGACGCCTGCCCGAGAGCGGCGCGGGCGGCCCGTACGTACTGGAGCCCTTCCACAGCGGTCTGCCTCGCGAGCGCGTACTCGGCGGGAGTGCGGGCGGTGGCCAGCTGGCCCCGGGCGGCATGGTGGCGTCCGGTCGCCTCGGCCAGCGCCTGCGCGGCGGCTTCGTCGGCGCCCGGCCGCAGCCCGGCCAGACTCCCCCCGAGCCGTACGACCCACCGGTTGGCCTCGACTTCCGCGTCCAGCCCGGACAGCCCTGACGGAACCGCGTACACCCCCGCCTGCCTGCGCAGCAGCACAACGGAAGCCACCGCTCCGACAATCAGCAGCAGCGTGAGCGGAACGACGATTCCCATGGCTTCCTCCAGCGGGTGCGAGTACGACAGTCCCCATGGAACGTGCCCCCTCTGTGCACTCCCGACGAGAAGTCTGTGCGTCGCCTGCGAACCTCCCGTGGACGCTCCCGATACCCGCCGATCTCCGCATGTACGGAATCTCCCGCTCCTCTAGGCAGGCCCCTCTTTCAGCGGATATACAGTGCGAAGATCATGTGAAGCAAGTGGCATACAGCTACTTACAGTTGCTTACTGAGACATGCGTGGACATCTGCGTCCACTTCCTGGGGGATTCATCCATGGCACTTTTCGGCAACGCGCACACCGTCGACCCGACGGCCGCCCAGCAGGACTACGCCCGGCTGCTCGGCCAGAACGAGCAGGTGCACGCCGCCTACCAGCTGGTCCGCGACACCATCCTGTTCACCGACCGCCGGCTCCTCCTGGTCGACAAGCAGGGCATCACCGGCAAGAAGGTCGAGTACCACTCGGTCCCGTACCGCAGCATCACCCACTTCGCGGTGGAGACCGCGGGCACCTTCGACCTCGACGCCGAACTCAAGATCTGGATCTCCGGCTCCCCGACCCCGGTCCAGAAGACGTTCACGAAGGGCGTCGACATCTACGAGGTGCAGGCGATCCTGACGCAGTTCGTGGCCAAGTAGCCACGCGCGGAACCTGCGGACAACCCGCCGAGGCGCCCGGGGTGTGTTGACCCCGGGCGCCTCGCCGTTGCCCACCGACTCAGGACGCGACCGCGCTGGTGCTCGGCGCGACCCCGGACCTCGTGCCCCCGCGGGTGTTCCTGATGGCGAAGACCCCGATCACCGCGAGCAGTGACGCGGCGGAGAGTGTGTACAGGCCGCCGTTCGTGCTGCCGGTCGTGTCCTTGAGGTAGCCGAAGAGGAAGGGGGAGACGAAACCGCCCAGGTTTCCTATCGAGTTGACCAGCGCCAGGCCCGGCGCGGCGACCTTCAGGTCCAGCCCGGACTGGGCCATCGGCCAGTACAGGGTGGCCGCGCACTTCCCGCCGACCGCGGCGAGCGTGAGCGCGGCGAGGCCGAACCAGGGGGAGCCCAGGGTGGCGAGGAAGGTGCCGACGGCCGACAGGACCAGGGCGACCGCCAGGTAGGGGCGGCGGTCGGGGGCCTTGTCGGTGAAGTGGCTGACCGTGTACATCGCGATCACCGCGCAGATCCACGGTACGGCCGTGAGCAGCCCGACCTGGAAGGACGACAGCCCGCCGATGTCGTCGACCAGGCTCGGCAGCCAGAAGGTGATCGCGTACCCGGTGAGCGCCATCGCGAAGAAGACGCCGGTCAGCAGGGCGACCTGGGGGTGCAGGATGAGCTTGATCCGGGACACCTTCGGGGCGCGGGCGCGGGCCTCCTCGTCACGGGCGACCGCCGTGCTCAGCGCCGTCTTCTCCTCCGGAGTCAGCCAGCGGGCGTCCTCGATGCGGGAGACCAGGAAGAACCCGGCGACGAATCCGACGAGGATCGAGAAGACGCCCTCCAGCGCGAACATCCAGCGCCAGCCGGCGAATCCGCCCGTCCCGTGCAGTTCGAGGAGCGCCCCGGTGATCGGGCCGGTCACGATGTACGCCGTCGCCGAGCCGCCCAGGAAGATCGCGCTCGCCCGGCCCCGGCTGGAGTCGGGCAGCCACTGGGTGAAGTAGAGGAGCACGCCGGGGAAGAAGCCCGCCTCCGCGACACCGAGGAGGAAGCGCAGGACGTAGAACGTCGTGACGTTGTGGATGAAGCACATCGTCACGATCACCAGACCCCAGGTGATCATGATGCGGGTGAGCCAGACCCGGGCACCGAACCGCTCCAGGAGCATGTTGCTGGGCACCTCGAACAGTGCGTACCCGATGAAGAAGAGCCCGGCGCCGAGCCCGTACGCGGTGGCGCTCACCCCGACGTCGGCCCGCAGCTCGTCCTGGACGAAGCCGACGTTCGTCCGGTCCATCTGGTTGACCAGCAGCATCAGGACCAGGATCGGCAGCATCCGGCGCAGGAACTTGCTGACGGCCCGGCTCTCGGCGTCGGACACCTGACCGTCGGGCATCCGTCCGGCGGGCACCACAGCTTCTGACATCGTTGTCTCCCTCTGTGCATATACGTGAACAGCAATCACGTACACGGGCATCGGAGGAGACTACGGAGGCCGCAGTTCCGGGTCAATGGGTTGGGTCGACGCACATATATGTGAACGAACGGCGAAGGCCCGGAACCTGGGGGAGGGTCCCGGGCCGCCCTTCGCGGGCCGTACGTCCGTCAGCTCGCGGAAGCGGAGGGCGAAGCCGTGTCCGTCGCCGACTCGGACGCGCCCGGCTGCACCGCGTCGTCCGTGCCGGTGTGGGTCGCCTCGGGGTCGACGCCCATCGTGATGGAGCCGATCACACCCTTGGCGATGTTCTTCTTGTCGTACTTCAGCTCGAGCAGACCGCCCGTGGTCCCGCTCTGGTCGTAGATCGTGTCCTCGGTGAGCGTCGTGCGCTCGGTCGTCGACGTCGAGTACGGCTCGACCTCGGCGGAGGCGAGCACCGACTCCTCGTCGAAGAAGAACTGACCGGTGTGGCAGGTGGTGCCGCCCTCGTAGCCGGCGTCCGTCCAGGTGCCGTCCACGTGCACCTTCGTGTGGATGTGGACGCAGCGGCCCCGGTACCAGCCCGGGAAGATCGTCTTGAAGGTGACCCGGCCCTGCCGGTCCGTCTTCCAGGTGCCGCGCAGGTAGCGCTTATCGTCGGTGGGCTCCTCGTGGCCACCGCCACCGCCCGTACCGCCGGAGGGGGCGCCGGACGGCGCGTCGGTCGGCGGCTCACCCGTCGGGGTGCCCGAGGGGGCGTCGGTCGGGGCGCTGCCGCCACCGCTGGAGAGGCTCTCGTAGCCGGAGTACAGGCCCAGCGCGTCACAGTGCCAGACGTCGACGGCCGCGTTGACGATCGGCTTGCACGTCTCGGAGTCGATCACCCGGAGGCTCAGGGTCAGCGGGATGCCTTCCTTGTCCTCGGTGATGTCCTGGCGGAGCTTGTCCGCGTCGATGTAGTACGGCCCCTCGGTGGTCTCGGAGGTCAGCGTGTAGCAGACCTCGGAACTGGTGCTGGTGCTGGAGGCCTTGGGGGTGGGGGTCTTCTTCCCCGTCCCGCCCGCGAACGCGCCCGCGGCGACTCCGCCCGCGACGCCCACCGCGGCGACCGCGCCGGCGCCGGTGACGACGACCTTGCGACGCGTCAGATCCCGTTTGTGCTTCGGCCCTTGGTTCTCTGTCATGGCTCGGAATTTAGGTAAGACGCCTGTCAGGACCATGGGAAAGGACTGTGCTTTCCTTTGCCTTTTCATGGATCTTCGGAGAATGCGCAAAAGGGGCGAGAAATAGCCGTCTATTTCCCACCCCCTTGCATTAATTAGGTAAGGCTTGCCTAATTAATTTTCCTCCTCCGGTGCCACGCCCATCGTCAGCTCGGCGAGAACTCCGCGCCCGATGTCCGTCTTCTTGTAGCGCAGCCGCAGCAGCCCGCCCTCGGCCCCGTTGTCCGGGTAGATCGTGTCCTCGTCGAGGGTCGTCCGGGTGGCCGTGTTCGTCGAGTACGGCTCCACCACCGCCGAGAGCAGCACCGACTCCTCGTCGAAGAACAGCTGGCCCGTGTGGCAGGTGTGCCCGCCCTCGTAGCCGGCGTCGGTCCAGGTGCCGTCCACGTGCACCTTGACGTGGATGTGGACGCAGCGGCCCCGGTACCAGCCCGGGAACACGGTCCGGAAGGTGACGAAGCCGTGCCGGTCCGTCTTCCACGTACCGCGCAGATAGCGCTCGTCGTCGGTCGGCTCCTGGTGGCCGCCGGGCCCGCCGGGGCCGTCCGTGGGGGGCGGACCTGTGGGGACGTCCGTCGGCGCGTCGGTGGGCGGGGTGCCGCCGCCACCGCCACCGCCGTTGCCCATGTCCTCGTAGCCGGAGTAGATGCCGAGCGCCGAGCAGTGCCAGATGTCGACGGCCGCGTTCCGCACCGGCTTGCAGGTCTCGGCGTCGATCACCTTGAGCCTGAGGGTGAGGGGGATGCCCTCCTCGTCCTCGGTGACGTCCTGCCGGAGCTTGTCGGCGTCGATGTAGTACGGGCCCTCGGTGGTCTCCGTGGTCAGTACGTAGCAGGCCTCGGGCGTACCGGTGGGGGTGCCGGTGGGGGTGCCGGAGCCCTGCGCCCCGGTCGCCTCGGGCGCTCCCTGTGCGGAGGCGAGCCCGGCGCCCAGGGCCGCCACCGCCGTGGCGGTCACCGCTGTCGCGCCACCGGCGACAACGACTCTGCGGCGCGTCAATTCCCGTAATTCTTGCTGGGGGGTGTCAGTCATGGACCCGGAGATTATGAATGGGACCTGTCAAAGAGCTGTGATTTCCCGGGTTTCCTGAGCACCGCATGAGAATGGCTCGGAATCGCCGCCGATTCCGAGCCACCCTCAAATACCGCCCCTTTACTTGGCCTGCGGCTTGCGCACCGAAATGTGCAGCTCCCGAAGCCGTGTCTCCTCCAGCTCCGTCGGCGCGCCCATCATCAGGTCCTGGGCGTTTCCGTTGAGCGGGAACGCGATCGTCTCGCGGATGTTCGGCTCGTCCGCGAGGAGCATGACGATCCGGTCGACGCCGGGCGCGATCCCGCCGTGCGGAGGGGCGCCGAAGCGGAACGCGCGGAGCATGCCGGCGAACTTCTCCTCGACGGTCTCGCGGTCGTAGCCCGCGATCTCGAAGGCCTTCAGCATGATCTCGGGCTCGTGGTTCCGGATCGCGCCGGAGGACAGCTCCGTACCGTTGCAGACGATGTCGTACTGCCAGCCCAGGATGTCCAGCGGGTCCTGGGTCTCCAGGGCCTCAAGGCCGCCCTGCGGCATGGAGAAGGGGTTGTGGGAGAAGTCGATGGCGCCGGTGTCCTCGTCCTTCTCGTACATCGGGAAGTCGACGATCCAGCAGAACCGGAAGACGTTCTCCTCGAAGTGCCCGGCACGCTTGGCGGCCTCGACCCGCACCGCGCCCATGATCTTCGAGACCTCGTCGTACTCGCCCGCGCCGAAGAACACGGCGTGACCGGCCGACAGCGACAGCCGCTTGGTCAGCTCGGCGACGTTCTCCTCGGTGAGGAACTTCGCGATCGGACCGGACAGCGAACCGTCCTCCGTGACCCGCACCCAGGCCAGGCCCTTCGCGCCCAGCGTGACGGCGAAGTCGCCGAGCTGGTCGAAGAACTTCCGGGGCTGCGACGACACGTCCGGCACCGGCAGGGCGCGTACGTGCTTGCCGGCGAAGGCCTTGAACTCCGAGCCCTCGAAGACGTCGGTGATGTCGACCAGCTCCAGCTGGGCCCGCAGGTCCGGCTTGTCGGAGCCGTACTTCAGCATCGACTCGCGGAACGGGATGCGCGGGAAGGGCGACGTGACCTCACGGCCGCCGCCGAACTCGGTGAACAGCTCGGTCATCAGCCGCTCGATCGGCTGGAAGACGTCCTCCTGCTCGACGAAGCTCATCTCGACGTCGAGCTGGTAGAACTCGCCCGGCGAACGGTCCGCACGCGCGTCCTCGTCACGGAAACAGGGCGCGATCTGGAAGTAGCGGTCGAACCCGGAGATCATCAGCAGCTGCTTGAACTGCTGAGGCGCCTGCGGGAGCGCGTAGAACTTGCCCGGGTTGAGGCGGGACGGGACGACGAAGTCGCGGGCACCCTCGGGGGAGGTCGCGGACAGGATCGGCGTGGCCATCTCGTTGAAGCCCAGCGCGGTCATCTTGTGCCGGATCGCCGAGATGACGGCCGTACGCAGCATGATGTTGCGGTGCATGCGCTCGCGGCGCAGGTCCAGGAAGCGGTACTCCAGGCGCCGCTCCTCGTTGACCCCGTCCTCGGTGTTGATCGTGAAGGGCAGCGGCTGGGCGGCGCCGAGCAGCTCCACCTCGCCGACCTCGACCTCGACCTCACCGGTGGGCAGCTCGGAGTTGATGTTCTCCGCGCCGCGCGAGACGACCTTGCCGTCGATCCGGACCGTCGACTCCTTGGAGACCTTGTCGAGGGCCTCGTAGGCGGGAGTGCCGGGGCGGGCGACGAGCTGCGTGATGCCGTAGTGATCGCGGAGATCGATGAAGAGGATGCCGCCCAGGTCGCGCCGATTGTGCAGCCAGCCGCTCAGCCGGACGTCACTGCCGACGTCAGAGGCGCGTAGCTCGCCGCAGGTGTGGGACCTGTACCGATGCATCGTCGTTCATCCAGCCTTCGCGGATCGGGGATGGGATCAGGGTCGGGGTCGTGGCCGGGGCCGGTGTTTCACGTGAAACACCGGAACGCCGTAACCTCGAAACCTTGAAAAGCTCAGCCCCAGGGTACCGGCCGCCCCGATACCGCTTCCCCGCAATTGTTCGCACGCGTACCCTGTACCGCTTCCGCGCAGCTTGCCCCGGCCCGCACAGCCAGGTATGCACAGCATCCACACAGCTTGGCCTGTACAGCTTGGGTGGCACGCTGCGATCACCTCTCCATAAAGTGGGTCAATGCGCACTGGTGAGCCCCTGCCCGCCGTGGGGGACGTCCTGGTCGCCCTCGCAACCGGCATGTGGCATTGGGACACAGCAACAAATCTGGTCACGCTCGACGCCGAGGCGGCCCGCCTGCTCGGCCTGCCCGCCGAGCCGACCACCCTCACGGAGGCCGCGGCCCGGGCCCGGCTCCACCCGGTCGACTGGAACGAGATCGGCGGGGTCATGCAGCTCGCCGTCACCGAGGGCACCATCGCCGAGACCCGGGCCAGGGTCATGGACGACCGAGGCCGGGTGATCCGTACCGTCCGCAGCAGGGCGAAGCCGCACTTCGAGGCCGACCGCAAGGCGTACGACGTACTGGGCACCCTCCAGGAGGTCACCGAGCCCGCGCCGGGCACCGCCGCGCGCACCCCCGTCACCGGTGACTGGCGCCGCTCCCGCGAGGCGTTCCTGCTGGACGCGGGCCGGGCACTGGCCGAGGCACGCTCCACGGAGGAGGTGCTGCGGGTCGCGGCGGGCCTGTCGATGCCGGGCTTCTCACCGGACGGCCTGGCGGTCTTCGGCGTCCAGGGCGACCGCCTCACCGTGATCGGCCACCACGGCCAGCGCCCCGGCGACGAGCGCCCCTTCTCCCACATGCCCCTGGAGACCGACTACCCGGCCGCCGAGGTGGTCCGCACCGGCCGGGCCGTCTACCTCTCCTCCCCCGAGGCCTACAAGGCCCGCTACCCCACCGCCTGGCCTCTCGCACAGGTCTTCGACCGCCAGTCCTGGGCGTTCCTGCCGCTGACCGTCGCGGGCCGCACGATGGGCGCCTGGATGGCCGGCTTCGCCTACCCGGTCAGCTTCACCCCCGACGAACGCTCGGTCCTGACCACGGTCGCCCGGATGCTCGCCCAGGCCCTGTCGAGGGCGGGAGTGGCGGAATCGGAACGGGAGCTCACGGACGGCCTGCAACGCTCCATGCTGCCGACCCTCGGCCCCGAGATACCCGGCATGGACGTCGCCGCCCGCTACATACCGACCGGCGGTGGCCTCCAGGTCGGCGGCGACTGGTACGACATGATCCCGCTGCCCGGCCGCGGCCGGTTCGCCCTGGTCATCGGCGACGTCCAGGGCCACGACGTCCGCGCCGCCGGTCTGATGGGCCAGCTCCGGATAGCGCTGCGCGCCTACGCCTCCGAGGGCCACCGCCCCGACGCGGTCCTCTCCCGCGCCTCCCGCTTCCTGCACGGCATCACCCACGACCAGGGGAGCGGCGACCTGCGCTTCGCGACCTGCCTGTACGTCGAGGTCGACCCCTCGACCGGGGTCCTGGAGATCGCCCGCGCGGGCCACCCGGACCCGGCGATCCGGATGTCGGACGGCACGGTACTGACCCGCCCGACCGCCGGCGGCCTGCCCCTGGGCATCGACCCGGACGCCGACTACCCCACCACGCTCCTCGCCCTCGAATCCGGCGAGACGATGCTCCTGTGCACGGACGGCCTGATCGAGACGGGCGGCCACGACCTGGAAACGGGCTGGCAGCGCATCCGCAGGACGCTGGAGGAGCACAAGGGCGACAAGGGGGATGCGGACAACGACCTGGAGGGCCTGGCCGACGCCCTGGTCCAGGCCGTACACGGCCCCTCCTCCCACCACACCACGGGCCCGCTGGCCGACCGCCGCGAGGACGACATAGCGCTGCTGCTCCTGAGCCGCCCGGAGGAGTGCGTGACGGACGGCACCGCACCCCCGAAGGCACGCCCCACGGTCCGCCGCACGATGCTGACGATCGCCCAGGCGGAGCCCGAGCGGGTCGCCGTGGCCCGCCAGCAACTCCGCGAACAGCTCCACGACTGGCCCAGCCCCGACCAGGTCGACTCGGCCGTCCTCCTGATCTCCGAAACAGCCACCAACGTCCTGGTCCACACGGACGCCGACGCCCTGGTCGTCGCCGAGGTCACAGGCGCCCCCGGCAGCCGCCGCATCCGCGTCGAGGTCACAGACGTGAGCGACGACCTCCCGCACAAGCGCCGCCCGGGCGAACTGGCGTCGTCGGGCCGGGGACTGATGCTGATCGAGATGCTGGCGGACGCGTGGGGAGTGGACCCGCGGGGCGAGGGGAAGAGCATCTGGTTCGAGCTGTATGAGAAGGAGGGGGAGGAGGAGTAAGCGCAGGGCGGGGATGGTCCGAAAGAAGGATGCCCCCGGGCGCCGCGAAAAGCGGATGATACGACCATGACCGTCGCGCGCACACGCCCCGGAAGCAGCACCGCACCCACCCCCACCGGTCACCCCCTGCTGGGCTCGGCCCTCGACCTCCGCCGGGACCCGCTCGGCACCTTCGTCCGCGCCCAGCGGGAGTACGGCGACGTGGTCCGCATGACGGCCGGCCCGCCCGGCCTCCGTACGGTCATGTACTGCGTCTTCTCCCCCGAGGGCGCCCAGCAGGTCCTGGCCACGCAGGCCACCAACTTCCGCAAGGACAACGTCTTCTACGAGGAGATACGCCAGACCGGGGGCAACGGCCTCCTGACCAGCCAGGACGACGTCTACCTCCGCCAACGGCGCCTGATCCAGCCCCTGTTCACCAAGAAGCGGGTCGACGGTTACGCCGCGACGATCACCGGCGAGGCCGAGGCGACAGCGGAACGCTGGCGGAACAGGCCCGAGGTGGACGTCGTACGGGAGATGGACCGACTGGCGCTGCGCACGGTCGCCCGTGTCCTGTTCGGCGCGGACGTCGAGACCGCGGTGGACGTCATCAACTCCAACTTCCCGGTCATCAGCGCGTACATCACAGGGCGCGCCTACTCCCCGCTCAGGCTCCCGCGCACCTGGCCCACCCCCTCCAACAGGCGTGCGGAGGAGGCGACCCGGGCGGTGTACGAGGTCTGCGACCGGATCATCGCGGCGCGCAGAGAAGAGAGAAGAGAGAAGAGAAGATACAGGTGAAGCCGGTGACGACCTGCTCTCTCTCCTCTCCCGGGCATCGAACGAGGAGGACGGCAGCCTCGACGCGACGGAACTCCGCGACCAGGTCCTGGTGTTCCTCCTCGCCGGCCACGAGACGACGGCGACGTCACTGGCCTTCGCCCTCCACCTCCTGGCCCGCCACCCGGAGGCAAGGGCGAGGGCGCAGGAGGAGATCGACGCACTGCCGTCGCAGCCGTTCACCGCTGCGACGGCGGACCAACTCCCGTACCTGACAAGGGTCCTGAAGGAGACGATGCGTCTCTACCCGGCCGCTCCCCTCGTGGGCAGGCGGGCGGTGGAGGAGACGGAGATCGACGGTCACGTCATCCCTGCGGGCGCGGACGTCCTGATCGCGCCCTGGGTCACCCACCGCCACCCGGCCCACTGGACCGACCCCGACCGCTTCGACCCGGACCGCTTCACCCCCGACCAGGAGACCGCCCGCCACCGCTACGCCTGGCTCCCGTTCGGCGGCGGCCCACGCGCCTGCATCGGCCGCCACTTCTCGATGCTGGAGTCGGTACTGGCCCTGGCGGTCCTGCTCCGCGAGTACGACATCGAGACACCGGACGTGGACCTCCCGGTGACGTCGGCGGTGACGTTGCAGGCGGTGGGGGAGGCGCGGGTGAGGGTAAAGGCGAGGGCGCATATCCACTAAAGGATGAACATCGTTGCTATGAAAACGAGTTGCGCCTCCAGCTGCCTAGATTCCGGGGCGGAGGTGATGCTCGATGAACGAGCAGAACAACACGCGCAAAGACGCGATCGACATCAACGACTTCGTGTACGCGGCCACGGGGGCGCGGGTACGGAGGCTGACGCTGCCGGACGGGACGCACTGGTTTCCCGCGGCGGACGTACTCAACAAGCTGGGGTACATGAACCCCAGGAAGACTCTGGCGGACCATGTCCCCACAGAGCACCGAGAGGCTCTCGAGACCGTAACTGGAAGGCACGGTCTCAGCGTTCCCGCAGGTCGGGAGTGGCGCCGAGACATGAATCTCGTCGATCTCCAGGGTTTGATCCGGTTGGTCAACGGCTGCACCAAACCGTCGGCACAGCCCTTCAAAGCCTGGGTCACCGAAGTAGTCGTCGCTGTCCAGCGCGACGGCTCCTACTCCCTCGAACCCGCCACCCTGCAACCCACCCCGACCACCGTCACCGCCTACGCCGTCCCCCAACAACTCGCCGACGCCCTCGTCCGTCTCGAAGAACGTGTCGAACGCCAGGACGAAGCCCTGCGTCACATCGACACCAAGCAGAACGTGATCGTCGACCTGCTCCGCGACATCACCCAGACCCTCCGCCGCACAGGCGACCGCACCCGCCAGGTCCAGGCCCCGGAGCTGACACCCCAACAGCTCCTGTCCAACTGGAAGTCCAGGAACCTCGTCGTCACCGAGGACGTCCACAAGGTCGCCGCCCACCTGGCCCCGGCACTGCTGCACGGCGGCGCCAACTACAGCGTGGAGGAGATCTCCGTGCACACCGAGCTGTCACCGGACCGCGTCCGCCACAGCCTGGAGCTGCTGTCCGAGCAGGGATGCGTACGCGAGGCCGGCCGCACTCCGGACGACACTCCGTTCTACGTGCTGCCGTAGTCCAGTAACGCCGAAGACAGACGGGCCCGAAGTCGCAAAACAAGGTTGCGACTTCGGGCCCGTTCGTACAGTACTGAACTTTTCTACGGTCTACAGACCACCCTCGGACATTCCATGCACCGCCGGCACAGTTCCCAGCCGGCCCTTCTGGAAGTCCTCGAACGCCTGCTCAAGCTCCGCCCTCGTGTTCATCACGAACGGGCCGTAGTGCGCCATCGGCTCGCGGATCGGCTGACCGCCGAGCAGGACGACCTCCAGGTCCGGTGTGTTCCCGTCCTGCTGTTCGTCCGCGCGGACCGTCAGGGACGAGCCCGCACCGAAGACCGCGGTCTGGCCCTGGTGGATCGGGCGCCGGTCCGGGCCGACGCTGCCGCGGCCGGCAAGGACGTACGCCAGGCCGTTGAAGTCCTCGCGCCAGGGGAGCGTGACCTCCGCGCCCGGGGCCAGCGTGGCGTGGACGAGGCTGATCGGGGTGTGGGTGATGCCGGGGCCCTCGTGGCCGTCCAGCTCGCCCGCGATGACGCGCAGCAGCGCGCCGCCGTCGTGGGACGTGAGGAGCTGGACCTGGCCGCCGCGGATGTCCTGGTAGCGCGGGGCCATCATCTTGTCCTTGGCCGGGAGGTTCACCCACAGCTGGATGCCGTGGAAGAGGCCGCCGGAGACCACGAGCGACTCCGGGGGCGCCTCGATGTGCAGGAGGCCCGAGCCGGCCGTCATCCACTGGGTGTCGCCGTTGGTGATGGTGCCGCCGCCACCCTGGCTGTCCTGGTGGTCGAAGATCCCGTCGATGATGTACGTGACGGTCTCGAAGCCGCGGTGGGGGTGCCAAGGGGTCCCTTTCGGCTCCCCGGGCTGGTACTCCACCTCGCCCATCTGGTCCATCATGATGAACGGGTCGAGATGGCGGTAGTTGATCCCCGCGAACGCCCGGCGCACCGGGAAGCCCTCGCCCTCGAAACCGCTCGGCGCGGTCGTCACACCGATCACGGGACGCGGCACGGCGTCGGCCGGAGCGGCCACACGGGGCAGGGTCAGCGGGTTCTCGACGGTCACTGCAGGCATGTCGGGACCTCCTTGTGCGGCCAGTTTAGTTGATTATTGAACTTCCTGCTACCCCTAACAGAGGAGGCCCGGAGGGCATTCCCTCCGGGCCTCCCGAGCCGACCGAGGGCGACTGATCCACTGATCTGCTAGTTGCTGAAGTACAGGTACTTCCAGGATCCGTACGCCGTCGAGTTCACGTTGTCCCCGGAGGTGCCGTCGACGTAGACCGACCGGATCCGTGCCTTGATGCCGGCTTCACCGGGCGCCCCGAGCCGCACCGCGGACTTGCCGTTCGTGGCGACCGCGAAGTACTCGGAGGCCGTGGTGTACCACGTGCCCTGGTAGAGAACCTGCAGGTCGAGGCGCTGCTTGCGGCCCGGGTAGTAGTTCATGGTCGTCGTGAGCACCGGGTCGGTGTTCTTGCGGAACCAGTAGTACGACTGCGAGCCGATCCGGCCGGTCTTGTAGTGCTTGGAGACGGCGGTGGAAACCCTGGCCCGGCCGTACGCGGTGGACCTGACCGTCCGGGGCGCGTAGCGGGCGTCGCCCTTGAAGACCGCGGTGACGATCATGTCCCGGGTCATGTCCACGGTCGCGGAGAGGTTGCCCGCCGAGTTGACCTTCCCGGTCTTCAGCAGCTTCTTGGGCCGGTCGGTGCCGTACGGGTCGACCCAGATCTCGACCGTGCGGTTCTTGTACGTCGCCCCGAGGTGCGCGGTGAAGGAGACGTCCTTGCCGTAGTCGTACGTCTTCTTGTTGTTGTTCAGGGTCAGCGCCGGCGTCGTACGAGAGACCTCCACCTTGTCGGACGCGGCGGCCGGCACATGCTCGGCGTCTCCCGCGTACGACACCTTGTAGGTGACCGTGCCGCCGGCCGGCGGGGAGTTGGTGAAGGAGTACGTACCGTCCTCCTTGACCTCGACGGAGGGCAGGGCGTGGCCGCTCGGGCTGTCCAGGTCGGTGCGGGTGACCTGGAGCCTGGTGCCGGCCGGCAGTTCGTCCGCCGTCAGCTTGCCGGTCACCGTGAGCGGCTTGGTGCGCGTCGCCTTCGCCGGGGCGTTCACCGTCAGGGTCGGGGTGTTCACCGTCGGGCCGGTGAGCACCTTGAGGGTGTAGTCGTTCTCCGGTCCCGTGAGAGCGAAGATCCGTGAGGAGTCCGGAGCCCAGGCCAGGTCGGGTGTGTCCTGCGTGCCCGCCGTGCCGGTGACGTAGGTGCGCCGCGGCGCGGTGGCGTCGGGCCGGTACACGGCCACCTTGGCGCCGTCGACCTGGGCGACCAGTCCGTTCGGCGCGATGTCGGCACGCCGCCCGGCGGGATAGGAGCCGACGGCGGTGAACTTCCCGTCCGCGTACGCGTCCCGGTCCGTGCCGTTGACGAGCACCTGCGAGGCGCCGGGCACGAGGTCGATGTCGTCGATGCCGTTGTTCAGCGTGTAGTCGCCGAAGTACCAGGCGGTCAGCTGCGGTGCGGTGCCGGAGACGTCGAGGACCGCCATCGAGTCCGAGGACGAGTAGGTCTGGCCGACGGCCAGCACACCGGGCGCGGACGGGTCGGTGTCCAGGAGTGCGGGATGGCTGAGGTTGACGTTGTGCCCCTCGGGAAGCTGCCCGAGCGTCACCGGATCGGTACCGCTCGCCGGATCCACTGCCGGGTCCAGCGAGCCCAGGTCGCCGTCCGACTGGTCGCCATATGTGAACCAGACCTTGCCGCCCGCGAAGGCGACGTACCGCGGGCCGAGGTCGGTGGCGATGGTGTGGCGGGCCTTGATGTCGAGCGTGGCCGCGTCCAGGACCACGATCTCGTGCCGCTCCGAGTCCGCCGCGTACAGGGTGGCACCGTCGTCGGACACCGCCAGGTCGAAGACCCAGCCGAGACCGTCCACCGAGTCGACGAGGGCGCCGGTGTAGTCGGCGGCGAGGATCTTTCCGGCCCTGGCGTCGCCGACGAAGACCCGCTGGAGGGCGGCGTCCGTGACGATGCCGCCGGGCGCGGACACCGAGACAGTTGCTGCCGAGGCGGGCCCCGCCGCCACGACGCTCAGCGCGGCCGAGCTGAAGAGAACCGCGAGTGCTGTCGCGGTCGAGATGCTGCGCGTACGCACAGTACTGATACCCCCACAAGGAAACCCGGTGGCTGACCGGGAGTCGAAAGCGCCGCGCGACACCCAGGCACGACCGCCAAAGGCGGTGGCATGTGGGGCGCGGCTGCCAGGAGGAACCTTATGGCATGCCTGTGACAACAGCAGAGGGGTTTTCCGGCACGGGCAGGGGGATTTCCGGGGCCGGGGAAGACAGGGGGACGACCCTCAGCCGTACATCCTGCGCATCGCGAACTCCACCATCTGTTCGACCGCCTTCGCGTCGAACACCATGCGGTGCTCGCCCTCCATGTCCACGACGAAGCCGTAGCCGGTCGGCAGCAGGTCGATGACCTCGGCGCCGGTGATCACGAAGTACTTGGACTCCTTGCCGGCGTAGCGGCGCAGCTCCTTCAGGGAGGTGAACATGGGGATCACCGGCTGCTGGGTGTTGTGCAGCGCCAGAAACCCGGGGTTGTCGCCGCGCGGGCAGTACACCTTCGACGTGGCGAAGACCTGCTGGAAGTCCTCCGCCGACATCGAGCCCGTCGTGAAAGCGCGCACCGCGTCCGCGAGGGACGGCGGGGACGGCTCGGGGTACAGCGGCGGCTGCTGGCCGTACCCGCCCGGCATCTGCTGCTGCGGCTGGGCGTACTGCTGCTGCGCCCCAGCGTTCTGGTCATAGCCGTACATGCGCGCAAGAGTACCGAGAGCGCGGGAGAACCGGGGCGGCCCGGTCCCCTGGTTCCGCCCGCCCCGCCCTTCTGCCCGTCCCGCCCGGTACGTCCCATGGGAAGTCCACAGGTTCGGCCCTGGTTTCCCACAGTGGGCGCTCATACCGTCGGCCTCGACAAAGAAACCATCAGGCGGCGGCAAAGGCCGGGCAATCACCGGCCGGGTACAGGTAAAAGGGAGACGGCCATGAGCGGACAGGCACACGGACACGGGCACCACGACCACGACGACCACGAGCACGACAGAGGCCTCTCCTACGACCTCCCCGTCCTCGCCCGCCGCCGGATGATCCGGCTGCTGGCCGGCGCGAGCCTGGTCCCGCTGGTGGGCTGCGCCGCCGACGACGACTCGACGTCCTCGGCCGCCACCGACACCTCGTCCAGCTCCAGCGGGACGACCGCCTCCTCCGGCGAGTGCGCGACCATCCCGAACGAGACCGCCGGCCCCTACCCGGGCGACGGTTCGAACGGGGTGAACGTGCTCAAGGAGAGCGGAGTCGTCCGCAGCGACATCACGTCCAGCTTCGGGAACTCGGCGGGCGGCAAGGCCGAGGGCGTGCCGCTCACCATCACGCTCACCGTCGTCGACGCGGCCTCGGGCTGCGAGACCCCCAAGGTGGGCGCGGCCGTCTATCTCTGGCACTGCGACCGCGAGGGCAACTACTCCCTCTACTCGGAGGGCGTCACCGACGAGAACTACCTGCGGGGCGTCCAGGAGACGGACGACAAGGGCCAGGTCACCTTCACCAGCATCTTCCCGGCCTGCTACACGGGCCGCTGGCCGCACATCCACTTCGAGGTCTACGGCAACCTGGAGGACGCGACCGCGGCCACGTCGATAACGAACACCTCGCAGCTGGCGTTCCCGAAGGACGTCTGCGACACGGTGTACGCGACGGACGGCTACGACCGGAGCGTGCAGAACCTCGGCCAGCTCTCCCTGGAGACCGACAACATCTTCAGCGACGGCTACGACCAGCAGCTGGCGACCACGGAAGGCAGCGTGGACAAGGGCTACACGGCCACCCTCACCGTCCCGGTCTAGACCATTCACCCACCTATAGCGGTCTTCGCACGCGTAACGCGTCACAGATGACCGGTTGGGGTTGCGCCTTATTACCGGCGGGTAGCATCATCGTAGGGAAGAAGCTACTAGTTGGTATGCGTATTAGGCGCGAGGAGTCAGTGCCTCGCCGATCTCTCTACGGAGCAGTCGCCATGGGGCACTACAAGTCGAATCTCCGCGACATCGAGTTCAACCTCTTCGAGGTCCTCGGGCGCGACAAGCTGTACGGGACGGGTCCGTTCGCGGAGATGGACACGGACACCGCCAAGAGCATCCTGGAGGAGCTGACGCGCCTCGCGGAGAACGAGCTGGCCGAGTCCTTCACGGACGGCGACCGCACCCCGCCGGTCTTCGACCCCGAGACGAACACCGCGCCCGTCCCGGCGTCCTTCAAGAAGAGCTACAAAGCCTTCATGGACTCGGAGTACTGGCGCCTCGGCCTGCCCGAGGAGATCGGCGGCACCACCGCCCCGCGCTCCCTGATCTGGTCGTACGCGGAGCTGCTGCTCGGCGCGAACCCGGCCGTGTGGATGTACGCCTCCGGGCCGGCGTTCGCGGGCATCCTCTACGACGAGGGCAACGACGTACAGAAGAAGATCGCCCAGATCGCGGTCGAGAAGACCTGGGGCTCCACCATGGTGCTCACCGAGCCGGACGCCGGCTCGGACGTGGGCGCCGGGCGTACCAAGGCGGTCCAGCAGGAGGACGGCTCCTGGCACATCGAGGGTGTGAAGCGGTTCATCACCTCCGGTGAGCACGACATGGAGGAGAACATCCTCCACTACGTGCTGGCCCGTCCCGAGGGCCACGGCCCCGGCACCAAGGGGCTGTCCCTCTTCCTCGTACCGAAGTTCCTCTTCGACTTCGAGACCGGCGAGCTGGGCGAGCGCAACGGCGTGTACGCCACGAACGTCGAGCACAAGATGGGCCTCAAGGCGTCCAACACCTGCGAGATGACCTTCGGCGACCGGCACCCGGCCAAGGGCTGGCTGATCGGTGACAAGCACGACGGCATCCGCCAGATGTTCCGGATCATCGAGTTCGCCCGCATGATGGTCGGCACGAAGGCGATCTCCACCCTCTCGACCGGCTACCTCAACGCCCTCGAGTACGCCAAGGAGCGCGTCCAGGGTCCGGATCTCGCCAACTTCATGGACAAGTCGGCGCCCAAGGTCACCATCACGCACCACCCGGACGTCCGCCGCTCGCTGATCACGCAGAAGGCGTACGCCGAGGGCATGCGCGCGCTGGTCCTCTACACGGCCTCCGTCCAGGACGACATCCAGGTCAAGGAAGCGGCCGGCGAGGACACCGCTGCCCTTGAGGCCCTGAACGACCTGCTCCTCCCGATCGTGAAGGGCTACGGCTCCGAGAAGGGCTACGAGCAGCTCGCCCAGTCGCTGCAGACCTTCGGCGGCTCCGGGTTCCTCCAGGAGTACCCGATCGAGCAGTACATCCGCGACGCCAAGATCGACACCCTGTACGAGGGCACGACCGCGATCCAGGGCCAGGACTTCTTCTTCCGGAAGATCGTCCGCAACCAGGGCGCGGCCCTCAACTCCCTCGCCGAGGACATCAAGAAGTTCCTCGCCCCGGGCACCGGCGGCGAGGAGCTGGCGACGGCGCGCGAGCAGCTCGCCAAGGCGGCCGTCGAGCTGGAGGCGATCGTCGGCCTGATGCTGACGGACCTCGCGGCGACCGAGCAGGACGTCAAGAACATCTACAAGGTGGGCCTCAACACCACCCGCCTGCTGATGGCCTCGGGCGACGTCGTCGTCGGCTACCTGCTCCTCAAGGGCGCCGCCGTGGCCGCCGAGAAGCTCCAGACGGCGTCCGCGAAGGACGTCCCCTTCTACACCGGCAAGATCGCGGCTGCGAAGTTCTTCGCGGCGAACGTCCTCCCGGGCGTCACCGGCGCCCGCAGGCTCGCGGCCGGCGTCGACCTCGACGTGATGGAACTGGACGAGGCGGCCTTCTAGACACGTCCTCCTCCTCCGTACGTACGCACGCACACACGTACGGACAGCAGGCCAAGTACGGCGGCCCGCACCCGGGTTCACTCCCGGGGCGGGCCGCCGTACTGCTGAAAGGGGACACACCCCCACGGTCCACCCGGTGTCCGAAAACCGAATGTCCAGTCATTGTCCGGCCTTCACATCCCCGTTACGAGAGCCCGCTCACCATCCCAGGGAGCGGGCCCTATTACGTCGTTAAGGTGAACCCCATGAGCGCACCCCACCGCTTCGACCGCGGCCACACCGACGACCTCATGTCCTTCCTGGCGGCGAGTCCGTCGCCGTACCACGCCGTGGCGAACACCGCCGAGCGGCTGGAGAAGGCCGGCTTCCGCCAGGTCGCGGAGACGGACGCCTGGGACGCGGAGACATCGGCGGCCTCCGCCACGGGCAGCGGCGGCAAGTACGTGGTGCGCGGCGGCGCGATCGTGGCCTGGTACGTCCCCGAGGGCGCCGCGCCGCACACCCCCTTCCGGATCGTCGGCGCCCACACCGACTCCCCGAACCTGCGGGTCAAGCCGGTGCCCGACCTCGGCGGACACGGCTGGCGCCAGGTCGCCGTCGAGATCTACGGCGGACCGCTGCTCAACTCCTGGCTCGACCGCGACCTCGGCCTGGCCGGCCGCCTCTCCCTCCGGGACGGCAGCACGCGCCTGGTCAACATCGACCGCCCCCTCCTGCGAGTCCCCCAGCTCGCCATCCACCTCGACCGCGCCGTGAACACGGACGGCCTGAAGCTCGACAAGCAGCGCCACCTGCAACCCATTTGGGGCATGTCGGACGATGTCCGCGAGGGAGACCTGATCGCCTTCCTCGAAGAGGAGTCCGGGCTCGCGCCGGGCGAGGTCACCGGCTGGGACCTGATGGTCCACTCCGTGGAACCGCCCGCGTACCTGGGCCGCGACCGGGAGCTGGTCGCGGGCCCGCGCATGGACAACCTCCTGTCCGTGCACGCCGCCACGGCCGCGCTGGCGTCCGTGGCGACGAGCCCGCACGAGGTGCCGTGCATCCCGGTGCTCGCGGCCTTCGACCACGAGGAGAACGGTTCGCAGAGCGACACGGGCGCGGACGGTCCCCTGCTCGGCAGCGTGCTGGAGCGTTCGGTGTTCGCGCGCGGCGGATCGTACGAGGACCGGGCGCGGGCGTTCGCCGGCACCGTCTGTCTCTCCTCTGACACGGGCCACGCCGTCCACCCCAACTACGCGGAGCGGCACGACCCGACGCACCACCCGCGCGTCAACGGCGGCCCCATCCTCAAGGTCAACGTCAACAACCGCTACGCCACGGACGGTTCGGGCCGCGCGGTCTGGGTCGCGGCCTGCGACAAGGCCGGCGTCCCGTTCCAGAACTTCGTCTCCAACAACTCCATGCCGTGCGGCACGACGATCGGCCCGATCACCGCGGCACGGCACGGCATCAAGACGGTCGACATCGGGGTGGCGATCCTGTCGATGCACAGCGCACGGGAGTTGTGCGGCGCGGACGACCCGCACCTGCTGGCGAACGCGCTGGTGGCGTTCCTGGAGGGGTAGTTGCGCATACCTGCCCCGGGGCCGGGCACCCGGAACCGACCGGACCATCCGGAACTACCGGACCGGGCAGGGAGGCGACAGTCATGAGTCTCGGCGGATGCATCATCCTCATCGCAGTGGGAGCCATCCTCACCTTCGCGACCGACTGGGAGATGGAGGGGGTCAACCTCGACCTGGTCGGCGTCATCCTGATGATCGTCGGGGTGATCGGCGCCCTGGTGTTCCGCAGCGTCGCCCGGCGCAGGCGGGTCCTGTTGCCGAACTCGACGACGGTGATCGACGAGGACCGCCAGTACTGAACCGCCCTAGGACGAGAGAACGTGCCCTGTCGTGACGTCCACATGACCGGGTACGTCGTCGTGGCGGTCGCCCACGCTCAGGGTGCCGGAGGGTTCGATGACGAGGATCTCGGTACGGACCGGGGCGTAAGGCTTGTGCTCGATGCCACGGGGGACCGTGAAGGCCGAGCCCTTGGGCAGTACGACCGTGCGCTCACCACCCGACTCCGACTCCCGCAGGGCGATGTGCAGTTCACCGTCCAGAACGAGGAAGAACTCGTCAGTGCGGTCATGCACGTGCCAGACATGCTCGCCCTCGACCTTGGCGACGCGTACGTCGTAGTCGTTGACGGTGGTGAGGATGCGGGGGCTCCACAGGGCGGAGAAGGAGCTGAGGGCGGCGGGCAGGGAGACGGGCTCGGTGGATGTCATGGCCCCATCGTGAGACGTGACCACCTCGCGTACGAGTGCTAGAAATCGCACATGCCGCAAGGATCCTCTCATTCCGCTGCCGGACGGCACCCGCACCGCGTCGCCGTGATCGTCGACGAGGGCACGAACCCGTTCGAGGTGGGTGTCGCGACAGAGCTGTTCGGACTGCCGCGCCCCGAACTCGGGCTGCCGGGCCCGCTGTACGAGGTCACGGTGTGCGCCCCGACCCCCGAAGTACGCCTCAACCACGGCTTCTTCACGCTCACCGGGGTGACGGGCCTGGAGGCGGCGGACGAGGCCGACACCCTCGTCGTACCGGGCCGCCCGGACAACGTCGTCCCGCGCGGCGAGGCCGTGCTCGACGCCGTACGACGCACCCACGCGCGCGGGGCACGCGTCATGAGCCTGTGCACGGGAAGCTTCGCGCTCGCGGAGGCGGGCCTGCTGGACGGCCGCCGGGCAACGACCCACTGGCTATGGGCAGACACGTTCAAACAGCTGCACCCAGGGGTCCTACTGGAACCGGACGTCCTGTTCACGGACGACGGCGACATCCTGACCGCGGCCGGCAGCGCCGCCGCACTGGACCTCGGGCTGCACATCTGGCGTACGGACCATGGCGCCGAGATCGCCAACGCGGTCTCCCGACGCCTGGTGTTCGCCTCCCACCGGGACGGCGGGCAGCGCCAGTTCGTGGAGCGCCCGGTGCCGGCGACACCGGACGAATCCCTGGGCCCCCTGCTGGCCTGGGCCCAGGAACGCCTGGCGGACCCCCTGACAGTGGCCGGCCTGGCGTCCAGGGCGTCGGTCTCACCGGCCACCCTCCACCGCCGCTTCCGCACCCAACTCGGCACGACACCCCTGACCTGGCTGACGGGAGAGCGGGTCACCCTCGCCCGCCGCCTGATCGAACGCGGCGAGGAACGCCTCGACGTGGTGGCGGCACGCAGCGGCCTGGGCACGGCGGCGAACCTGCGCGCCCGGCTCCGCCGCGAGACCGGGCTCAGCCCATCGGCGTACCGACGGCGTTTCGGACGCGGTGACGGGGAACCGGTGAGTACATGAGATTCCTCGTACGCGACCGGCTGCTCGGCATCGGCGACGACTACTGGATCGAGGACCAGCACGGCAACAAGGTCTATCTGGTCGACGGCAAGGCGATGCGGCTGCGGGACACCTTCGAGCTGAAGGACACGCAGGGCAGGGTGCTGATCGACATCCACAAGAAGATGCTCGCCCTGCGGGACACGATGGTGATCGAACGGGACGGCGACCGGCTGGCCACCATCAAACGCAAACGCCTGTCCCTGCTCCGCAACCACTACCGGGTGTCCCTGGCGGACGGCACAGAACTGGACGTCAGCGGCAAGATCCTCGACCGCGAGTTCGCAGTCGACTACGACGGCGAACTCCTCGCCCAGATCTCCCGCCGCTGGCTACACATCCGCGAGACCTACGGAGTGGACGTAGTACGGGACGACGCGGACCCGGCACTCCTGATCGCGGTGGCGGTATGCGTGATCCACCTGGCGGAGAAGGAACGGGGAGAGGATTGAGAAGGTCTCACTTTTCAGCCCCGGCCGGGCACTTCAGCCCGTCCGGCGTTTGAGGACGAGCGCGTTCAGCGCGATACGGGGGTTCGGGGGC